>JAGSPQ010000240.1 GCA_018262385.1 Myxococcaceae bacterium
CGCCAGCACCAGCGACAGCTTCACGGTGGTGGGCGCCGAGGCTCCGCCCAGCAGCGGGCAGAGGAACGCGATCGGCAGCAGCCGAGCCGCGCACAGCGCGACGGCAATCAAGTGGGGGAGGAAGAAACCCGCCTCGCGCTGGAAGTCGATCGGGCTCATGACGCGACGTTCGGCAGCGCCATCAGCAGTTGGGTGGTGAACCGGGTCAGCTGGTCGGCGATCCAGGGGCCGGCGATCACCAGGCCGAGCACCGCCGCGCAGAGCTTCGGAACCACCGAGAGGGTGCTCTCCTGAATCTGGGTGGTGGCCTGCAGCAGGCTCATCAGGAACCCCACCACCAGGCTGGCGAGAATCGGTGGCAGCGACGCGAGCACCATCAGCAGCAGCGCTTCCCGACCCAGGCTCAACAGCATCTCCTGAGTCATCAGCGGTACCCGAGGATCAGACCGCGAGAGAGCAGCGCCCAGCCGTCGACCGCGACGAAGAGCAGGATCTTGAACGGCAGGCTCACCTGGCTCGGCGACAACGTCTGCATTCCGAGGGCCAGCAGCACGTTGGCCACCAGCATGTCGAGCACGAGGAAGGGCAGGAAGATCAGGAACCCGATGATGAAGGCCTCCTTGAGCTCGGTGAGGACGAAGGCCGGGATGATCACCGTCAGGTCTTCCTCGGACACCAGCTTCGCCTCGGACTCCGGGCGCAGCTCGCGCGCCAGGTCGGTGAACCGGGCGCGCTCTTCCGCGCTCCCGTGCTTGATGAGGAAGTCCCTCATCGGCTGGGCCACCGAGCTCGCGGCCGAAAGCAGCTCCTTCGTCGACGCGGTCTCGCTGTAGGCGTCCTTGCCCGACTCGAACATCCGCTCCATCACCGGAGCCATGATGTGCGCGCTGAGCACGGCCGCCAGCCCGGTCAGCACCATCGTGGGCGGCGCCTGCTGGGTGCCGAGCGCCGAGCGCGCAATCGAGAGCACCACCACGATCTTCGAGAAGCTGGTCAGCATCACGATCGCGAAGGGGATGAGCGCCATCGCCGCGAGCAGACCCATCATCGGCAGCGGCGAGCTGGCCATCGAGGTCGGCTCGGCTTCCGCGGACTTCGCCAGGGCGAGGGCTGGCATCAGCAACGCGGCCAGGGGCAGGGCGTTCATCGCACACCATCCGGCGAGAACTTCGGGAGGCTGTCAGTCGCGCGCCGGGCCTTGGTGGCCCTCGGTTCTCTGTCCTGGGTGGAACAGACCTCCGCGTAGCCATCGCCATGAACGACGAGGAACGAGCGGCCATCGACTTCGACCAGCGCCAGCGCGGTTCGCTGCGAGAGTCCCGCCCGGGAGACCACCGCCAGCCGGGGCGCCATCTGGAACTTCTTCACCGGCGAGAGCTTCCGGGCGCGCATCCACCACCAGCCGATTCCGGCCAGGGCCGCCACGGTGAGGACCGCGCGGGCTGCCGCGGTCGCGGAGACTCCGCGGAAGGTGGCCATCGCGACCAGCGCGGCGAGGGCGATGCCGGCGGCGATCAACTTGTTCCTCGGGGTCATCGTCTTCTCCAGGTTGGGGGGATTCATCTGGGGCGCGCTCACTTCAGAAGTCCGATGATCCGGGCGCCGATCTCGCCCTCGATGTCGACCAGCTCGGCGCGCGCCACTGCGCGGTCGCCGACCCGAAGGGTCACCGGCTCGGTGACTCCGATGCGAAGCGAGAGGACTGCTCCCGGGCGCAGCGTGGCCAGCTCGGCGACGCTGATCCGCAGGCGGGTCAGCTCGATCTCCACTTCCACCGGCAGCGAGGGGAGGTTGGCGTCGTCCTTGAGTTTCATCGTCGGCTCCTGGGGCAGAGAGGTCGCGCGGGTCTCTGCGCGGGTGAGGGTGAATCCGTCGGACGTGAAGTGGCCGTGCAGCTCGAAAGACGAAGTCACCAGGCGGGCGGGGCCGCACAGCAGCCCGGTTCCGGCCGCGACCGCGTTGAACATCACGACGTCGCCCAGCTGAAGACCGGCCATGTCGCGGGCGTCGAGGACGCAGCGCCCGAAGTAGGTGCGCACGGTGACCTTTGCGGCGAGCAGCTCGGGGGCAATCTCGGCCGGCAGCTGCTCCTCAACCGCGGCGATCGCGGTGTCGCACGCGGGGGCCGGCAGCAGCAGCCGGGCCGCGCCCGAACTCTCGCCCACCTTCACCGTCAGCTCGACCGCGAGGTGGCGCACCCGGCAGTCGACCCGCTCGAGGATCTCGCCGCGCTCGATGTAGACGGCGAGCAGCCGCGGCCCGAAGTTCGTCTGCAGCAGGTCGATCTTCCGCACCGCGGCCAGCGCCAGCAGGCACAGCCACCCGAACGCGGCCTCCTCGACCTGGGTCAGGCGGGTTGGAGCCGACATCCGCGCCGGGCTGCCGGCCACTTTCGCCAGCAGGGTGTTGAGGGTCAGCAGGTCGAGCTCGAGCACCGCCAGCTGGCCGAGCGCGCCCAGCTCGATCAGGGCGAACGCGGAGAAGCGCGAGAGGCCGCCAAACGGGTTGATCGCCGCATCCACCACCCGGCCCTCGAGCCCGACCTCGGCGCCGAGGGACTGGCTCAGCTGCGCGGCGATCTTCGCCAGTGCTTCCTTTCCCGCCTCAGCAACTGCCGGTCGGCGGGCCAGGCTCAGGTGCGCCCGGGTGAGGCGGCGCGCGCTGTTGCGCTTGAGGAGGGAGATTCGCCGGGTCGACGTGCCCGGTTTGCTCTCTGGGCTGATCTGGGTGGTGACCGTCTCGGCGTCGAACATGACCGGCTACAAGTTCACGCGGCCTGCCACGCACAAACATCCGCAATTACTAAACAAACGTCGCCGGGCGGGTGTCCGGTCGAGCGGACTACCGGGTGGCCTCCCGGATCAGCCGGGCGGCGAGTTCCTCCATCGCGGGAGCGATCGCTCCCTCGGCCTGGCCCTGCAGGCTGGGGAACAGCGACTGCTCCCACGGAGCGAGCTGGCGGAAGATCGCCAACCGCATCACCGGGCTGGCGCCGGCGATCAGCCGCTTGAGCCGCTCGGTCGCATTCGGGTGATGGCCAAACGCGACCGCCAGCCGGCCCTGCCGGGTCGCCGAGTCCCACTTCCGGGCATCCTGGCTGAACGCGGTCGCCCGCTTGAGCGTCGCGCCGGTCAGGCCACAGAGAAGCTCCTCGGTGTTCGCCCGATCGACTCCCCCGACGAACAGCGCGAGCCGTTCGGCGAAGCCGCGCGTGGCGGCCGGGGCGCGCCTGGGCTTCGCGACCCGAACGACGAAGGTCGGTTCGGCCTGAGTGGGTTCGTGGTCTCGCCCCATGGGTTCCTCACGCCACCTTGCGCTGCACGCTGGGGTTGACCACTGGACGCTGCTGCACCGGGGTCGCCGCCCGCCTGGACACCGCGGGCGGGGCCGGGGCCAGTGGCGCCGCCGGCTCGGTCGGAGCGGTCGAGGCCGAGGGCTTGCGCCGCAGCTTCAGCCCGAGCGCGACCAGCGCCGCAGCGAGCGCGCTGAGCGACAGGCCCATCACCACCACCACGACCCGGAGCCGATCGCTCGTCGTCACCAGGACGATCGGCGGGGTCACCTGGCTGGTGACCGGGTCGATCAGCACCACCACCTCGTCGGCCTTGAGCCCGTCGACCGAGCCGGCGATCAGCGCCCGGATCGCGGCCTGCTGCTGTTGAAGCCGCTCGAGCGCGGCGGGGTGGGCCCGAATCAGCGCCGACGCCTTGGAGGGCAGCGGGGCCTGGCCCGGCCGGCCGGGGGCCGGAACCACCAGCTCGATCCCGGCGGACGCGACCCCGTCCATCCCTTCGATCATCTGCTCGATGTCGCCCTCCAGCGCCTCCAGCTGGCGCAGCCGCTCGGCGCCCGGTGTCTCGATCAGCGCCGACTGCGAGGTGACCTCTCGGGTGGTGGTGCGCGCGGGCCGGGGCAGCTTCAGCTCGGTGAGAACCCGCAGCGCGTCGGTCGCGTGCTCGTCGTCGAGCTCGATCGCCCAGGTAGGCTTCTTGCCCTTCTCGGGCACCTTCCGCGCGTCGAAGCCGCGGCTGACCAGGGCCGAGACCGCCTCGTTGGCGTCGCGCTCGTCGAGGCCGTGCTGGATCTGGGAACGGCAGGCACTTGCGAACAGAACGAGGAAGGCGATCGCGCAGCGTTTCATGGGGCCTCTGTGGGTCAAACCTGGGTCTGGAGGATCTGCTTCACGCCGCCGGTGGCCTTCTCGATGACCTTCCCGGCGAGGTCGAGCTCCTGGCTGGCGCGGTACATCTGGGACTGCAGCGAGATCAGCTCGGCGGGAGTGAAAGACTTCCCCGATTGGGCCAGCTCGAGCACCGCCTCCATCCGCTTCTGGGCGGCGGCGACCTGGTCGATCAGCTTCGTCGGCTCGAGCGCCTGGAGGGGTGGGGCCGCCTGGGGCGCCCGCGCCGACTGCACCCGGGAAGTGCCCGCCTCGATCCTCGCCTTCGCTTCCGCCCGCTGGGGCTGCTGAACCTTCAGCGGCGCCATCTCTCCCTGCGGCGCGCCGCTCTGCACGCCGGGCGTCTGGGCCTTGAAGGCCTTGCTGAACGGCTGGCCGCCGGCCTTCTGCGGAGCGCCGGCTCCGGTAATCCCGCTCACGCCCGCCGCGCCAATGCCCTGGATGGCCATGGGGTCCTCAGCGGATGTTGTTGATCGCGGCCTTCGCCGAGTCGTGACGCAGCTTCAAGATGTTCGTGAGGGTGTTGTACTCACGGCTCTCGTTCTGCATCTGCAGCTGCATCATCATCGACCGGTCGGCCTCGGCCCGCATGCTCGAGAGCATGTCGTTCATCCCAGCGGGCTCCACTCCCGCGGTCGCCGCCGTCCGCCCCATTCCGGCGCCCGCCACCGTGGTTCCGACCGCGATGCCGCCCCCGGCCCCCCCTCCGGAAACCGAGCCGATCCCGGGCGAGGATCCTCCGAGGTTGATGACCCCGCTGGCCGCCGCGCTGGTGCGCGCCACGGCGTTGTTGTTGACGAGCGAGGACACCGCCGAGACCGCGCTGCTGATGATCGGCATCCCGGTGAGCGAGCCGATCACCGAGCCCGCCTGGAGCACTCCGTTGAGCGAGCTGTTGAGCACCTGGCCGAAGTCGTTCTTGGGCGTCTGGCGGGCGATGGTCGGGGTGACGGAAATCCGGGCGACGTGGTTGTTGTCCATGGCTGTCTCCGTGAAGCGGGTTGGTCGCAGCTACCCACTTCAGTCGGCGTGCCGCCGGTAACCCGCCGAGAACAGGTCGACCCGCCGGACGCCGCGCGTCTCAGCGCTGAGATGGGCCCGACTGCGGATCAGGATCGAAGAAGTCGATCAACGCTTCCCGCTGGGCGTGCGCGTCTTCCATTGCCAGCTGGATCAGCGCCGACGCGTAGTCGCCGTCGAACAGCAGGTAGCTGGCCAGATCCGCCGAGCTGAACAGCTGGCTCTGGGTCAGCTTCTGCAGCATCCGGGTGGGGAAGCCCGAGTTGTCGTTCACCAGCTTCTTCGCCTTCGCCTGGACCGCCGCGAGCTCGCCCAGGTCCTTCGAGGGGCGGAGCACCAGGTCCTTCACCCGCCGGTAGGGCTGACCGCGCATCTGGGTGATCGTCTCGTTCATCTGCGGCAGGAAGCCGGGGCCGAACTGGCGGATGCCGGTGTCGAGGATTGCGTTGAACCGCCGCATCCGATCGAGGTCGTACTCGGTGTGATCGAGCATCAGCGCGTTGAGCACCTTGCCCATCAGCACCGGGGTCGAAGGATAGGTGGCCATTGGCGCCGGCGGAGGCACCGGCCCGGGGGGGCGGTAGCGCAACGAGAGGATCAGCACCCGCTCAGCGCCCAGCCGCAGCGCCGGAGACAGGGGCGTGTTCTGCCGGACGCTGCCGTCACAGAAGTGCTCGTCGCCGATCTTCACCGACTTGAAGAGCATCGGGATCGCGGCCGACGCCAGCGCGTGCTCCGGGCCCAGCACCGCCTCGCGGGCCTCGGTGAACGGATCGCGGCTCCAGGCCGGAACGCCGCCTTCCTTTCGCTGGACGTACACCACGGTCTTGCCGTCGACGATGCGGGTGGTGGAGACCGAGAGCGCGCTGAGGTTGTTCCGCGCGAGGTTGGCCGAGATGCGCGGCCAGGGAATCTGGGTGCGCACCATCTCTTCCAGCGGAG
>JAGSPQ010000241.1 GCA_018262385.1 Myxococcaceae bacterium
CCGATTGCAAAACCTGTCCTGATGAGAACGCGTGCAATTCTGTCCGTGCTGTTTTTGTGGGTGGCCTCGGCCGGCGCCCAGGCGCCGAAGAAGCCGGCCCTGCCCCCTCCCGACTACCTCTCGCCGTCGGCGCGGGCGCTGCTCCACGCCCGGATGCAGCGCCACGGGGTCGACCAGAACCAACTGGTTCAGGCGGTGACCCTGCTGCAGCGCGACGCGGTGAAAACGGTGGCCACCCAGATCGCCGAGGAGCCGCGGGTGGTTCGGCCGCTGGCCGAGGGGCGGGACGAGCTGAACGCCACCCTGCCCGAGCGCTTCTTCGTCCTCCAGGACGCACTGCGGCTGCGCGCAAAGGAGCTGGCGGTGGCGGCCGAGAAGAAGGACGACGGGGCGCTGGCGAGGACGTTCGGTCAGCTGGTCGAGACCTGCGTCGCCTGCCACTCGAGCTACCTCAGCCCGGTCGCCGTCCGCCGCTGAGAGCCCGGCCTGTTCCTTGCGAAGGTCGCGGATTCCGACGCGGCCCCGGGGTGGAGGTCGGGCCCACCGCGGTGCTCGGTTTGCGCCAGGGTTCTGCTCGTGCAACTTGTGCACAGGGGTTCCGCCGCTCGACCGGGCTCGGGCCGTAGCCGGTAGGTGGCATGCGCCTCGCAATTCTTGCGGGCACTCCCATGCCCCCTCCTCTCGTGTCCGTTCTCGATTACCCAGGCAGTGGCGCCGAAGCGAGTCATCCGGGACGTGATGACCCCAGCGCCGTACTCGGTGCAGCAGACCCACGCGCTGGCGGTGGCCGCCAAGCTGATGCAGGACAAGCACATCCGCCATCTACCGGTCTTCGACAACCGCAAGCTGGTCGGAGTGCTGGGCGAGCACGACGTGGCGCGCGCCCTCGCGAAGGAAGGCTCTTCGACGCTCACCGTGGCGGTCGCGCTGCAGTCCGCGCCGCTGGTCACCGCGCCCGACGAGTCGGTGCTGACCGTGGTCCGGCGAATGGTGACGGCGCGGGCGGACCTCGCGTTCGTCGTCGACCGCGAACGGCTGATCGGAGTCTTCACCACCATCGACGCGCTGAAAGTCCTCGCCCACTGCCTCGAGGACGAAGCAAAGGGGAACTCGCCATGAGAGGGTTGTTCACTGCACTTGCCGTCACCGCAATCGCGTGCGCCTCGGCGCCGCCGAAGCCGGACGCCGAGCCGGCGAGCTCGCCGACTCCGGCAGCCAGGCCCGAGCCCGCGGTCGCGCCCGAGCCGGTGGCGAAGGTAGAGCCCGCCCCGACCCCGGAGCCGGTGGCGGTGAGTCCGGCCCCCGCCAAGGACGTGGAGAGCGCGGCCGCGACGAAGGACGCCGGGGCGACGGTGGCCCAGGCGCCCGCGGCCGCCAGGGACGCGGGGACCCCGGTGGCGAAGAAGGAAGAAGTCCCGGCCGCCGCCCCGAAGCCGTCAGGCGCGAGGGACGGCGGGACGATCGCCGCCAAGACCGCGGTGGCGAAGGACCCGGTGAAGGATGCGGGGGTCGAGGCCGCCAAGCCGGTCGCGGTCGCGCTGGGCCCGGTCGCCGCTCCGGACAAGAAGACCGAGCGGCTGTGGAAGTCCAAGTGCAGCGCCTGCCACGGCGCCGACGGCAAGGCCGCCACCGAGAAGGGCCGGAAGATGAAGATGAGCGATCTGACCACCGCCGCCTGGCAGAAGAGCCGCACCGACGAGCAGATCAAGAAGGCGATTCTCGAGGGGCGCGACCTGAAGAAGGACGGGGTGGAGCAGGTGATGGACCCGTACGCCGAGGAGCTGCAGCCCGATCAGGTCAAGGCGCTGGTCGGCTTCGTCCGCTGGGTCGGCGCCCCGCGCTAATCCACTTCCCGCAGCGCGCTCGCCGCCTCTTCGGGCAGCACCGGGTTGATCGCCATCCCGCTGCCCAGCTCGAAGCCGGCGGGCGTCGCCAGCCGCGGCAGCACGTCGAGGTGCCAGCGGTAGTAGCCGTTGTCCTCGTCGGCGAGCGGCGCGGTGCCGAGGGTGAGGTTGAAGTCCGGGGCGGCGAGCACCCGCTCGAGCCGTCCCAGCACCCCCTGCAGCATCCGCGCGAGCGGCCGCAGCCGATCGGGATCCACCCCGGCGAAGGAAGACCGCTGCTCGCGGGGCAGGATCCGCACCTGGTACGGCACCTGCGAAGCCCAGGGCAGCACCGCGACGAAGTCCTCGTTGGCGCTGAGCACCCGGGTGCCCGCGGCCAGCTCCTCGTCGAGCACCACCCGGTAGAGCGAGCGGGAGGTGCGGTTGAAGTAGTCCCGCGCGACCGCCTGCTCGAGCCGGAGCCGCCGGGGCACGATCGGGGTGGCGATCAGCTGCCAATGCGGGTGAGTGAGCGAGGTGCCCGCCCGCTCGCCTTGATTCTTGAAGAGGACGATCGCCTGCAGCCGCGGGTCGGCCTTGAGGGCGCAGAAGCGGCGGTGCAGCACCTGGAGAATCCGCTCGGCCTGCTCCAGCGGCTGCTGCGACAGCGGCCGCGCGTGCTCCGTCGACTCGATCACCACCTCGTGGACGCCGCAGCCTTCCAGCGCGCGAAAGACCGGGCCCTGGTCGTGCCGGGCAGCAGGCGCCGAGGGGTCGAGCGCCGGGTACAGGTTCGGCACCACCCGGACGCGCCAGCCGCCGGCGCCGTCGTCGAGCCGCAGCACCTCGGGCGGCGTCAGCGCTTCGTTGCCGGGGCAGAACGGACAGCGCCCGGGCGGCGGCGATGGCGCCGGAGGGGGCGCCGGCCGGTGGGGACGCTGCGCGCGGGCCGGCGCGAACAGCACCCAGTCGCCGGTGGTGACGTCGCAGCGGAGCACCGATCGGCTGCTCATCGGCGGACCTCAGGGGTGGGCGCCGTGATCGGCCAGGTAGGTCACGCAGGCGTCGAGGGTGGTCAGCCGCGCGTAATCCGACTCGGGCACCTCGACCCCCAGCCGCTGGTTGAGCGCGACGACGAAGCGCAGGAAGTCCATCGAGTCGAGATCGAGCTGGTCGCGAAACGCCACCGACGCTTTGAGGGTGCTCAAGTCCGCTTCGGGGGCCACGTCCGACAGCGCCGCGCGCACCGACTGATCGAGCTCTTGCGAGGTCATAGTTTCTCCGGCTCCAGCAGCAGCTTCTCGATTGCCGCGAGGAACCGGCCCCCGCGGTGGCCATCGCTGACCCGGTGATCGCCGGCGAGCGAGGCAGTGACCACCGGGCGCGGCTCGACGTGCCCATCGAGCACCCACGGCCGGTGGGTGATCCGGCCGAAGCCGACCATCGCCACCTGCGGCGGCTGGATCACCGGGAACACCAGCCCCACCCCCTGATCGCCGAGGTTCGAGACGGTCAGCGTGCCCGAGCCCAGTTCCGAGCTGCGCAGCGCGCTCGAGCGGGTGCGGGCGACCAGATCCATCAGCCGGGCCATCAGCTCGCTCACCGTCAGCCGCTGCGCCTCGAGGATCGCCGGGGCGATCAGGCCTCCCCCGCGCAGGTTGATCGCCACGCCCAGGTTCACCGTCTGGCTTTGGTGAAAGGCGCCGTCGGTGAAGGTGCCGTTGAGCTCGGGGACCTCGGCCAGCGCGACCACCGTCGCCCGCAACAGCAGCGCCACCGGCAACAGCCGATCGGTGACCGGGCGCTTGACGTTCTGCTGCTCGAGCCAGCTCTGGGCCCGGCCGAAGTCGACGTCGGTGGCGAGGTAGTAGTGGGGGATCTCCCGCTTCGATCGCGACATCGCGGCGGCGATCGCCCCGCGCATCGCAGCGGCTGCATCCACCGGGCGCGGACGAGGGGCCGGGGGCGGCACAGCCGGGGGCGCGCCCACCGCGGCGGCCTGCACGTCGCCCAGGGTGATCGCCCCGTTCGGGCCGGAGCCGTGCACCTGCCCCAGGTCGATTCCCAGCTCGGACGCCATTCGCTTCGCGGCGGGAGAAGCGCGCAGGTGCCGCACGGGCTCCGCGGCGGCCGGAGCAGCGGGGGCCGGCGGCGGCGAGACCGGCTCTGGCTCACCCTCCCCTCGCAGCAGAGCCATCAGCCCGTTGACCGGCACCACCGCGCCCGGCTCGACGAGCAGCTTCTCGATCACGCCGGCCTGAAACACCTCGACGTCGATCGCGCCCTTCACCGTCTCGACGGTGGCGATCAGATCGCCCCGCTTGACCCGATCGCCGGGCTTCACCTTCCACTCCACCAGGGTGCCGGACTCCATGTCCGCTCCCAGCGACGGCATCCGGAACTCAGCCATGGGGGCTCACCAGCGCCTCGACGGCCGCGACGATCTTCGCCGGTTGGGGCAGCGCCGCCTGTTCCTGCTCGCGCGCATAGGGAATCGGCACCTCTTCGCTGCACACCCGGGCGGGCGGCGCGTCGAGCTCATAGAAGGCGCCCTCGACGATGCGGGTGATCACCTCGGCGGCGAGCGAGCCCGACCGCCAGCCCTCGTCGATCACCACCACCCGCTTCGTCTTGCGCACCGACTGCAGAAACGTCTTCTCGTCCAGCGGCCGCAGCGTGCGCAGATCGATCACCTCGGCCTCCACCCCCCGGGTGGCCAGCTGCCCGGCTGCCTCGAGCGCCCTGGGCAGGCAGCCGCCGTAGGTGATCAGCGTCACGTCCTTGCCCGGGCGCCGCACCCGCGCGGTGTCGAGATCGACCGGCCCCGCATCCGGCGCCAGCTCGCCCTCGAGGTTGTAGAGCAGCGCGTTCTCGAAGATCAGCACCGGATCCGGATCCTGCAGCGCAGTCCACAGCATCCCGCGCGCGTCCTCGACGGTGGCGGGCTCCACCACCCGCAAGCCGGGCACGTGGGCGTACCAGTTCTCCAGGCTGCGGCTGTGCTGGGCGGCGAGCTGACGCCCGGCGCCGGTCGCCATCCGGATCACCACCGGCACGTTGAGCTGGCCGCCCGACATGTGCAGCAGGGTGGCCGCGTTGTTGAGGATCTGATCGGCGCACAGCAGCGAGAAGTTGACCGTCATCACCTCGACGATCGGCCGCAGCCCGCCCAGCGCCGCGCCGATGCCCGCGCCGACGAACCCGCTCTCGGACAGCGGAGTGTCCCGCACCCGCTCGGGCCCGAACTCCTCGAGCAGCCCTTTGCTCACCGCGTAGGCGCCCCCGTACCTCCCCACGTCCTCGCCCATCAGCAGCACCCGCGGGTCCTTCAGCAGCGCCTCGCGGTGGGCCTCCCTCAGCGCGGCCCGGAAGGTGGTCTTCATCGCGGCACCTCGCGCATCGTCACCCGCCACAGCAGCTCGTCGACCGGCTCGAGCGCCGACGCGTCGGCGAACGCCACCGCGTCGTCCACCTCGGCCTTCACCTCGGCCTCGAACGGCGCCGGATCCAGCCCGTAGGCGGCGATCAGCGCGGGGATCGGATCCCGCTTGAGCCACTCCTGCACCTCGGCCTTCGAGCGGTACAGCTCGGGGTCGAACATCGAGTGGGCGCGAAAGCGGTAGGTCAGCAGCTCGAGGAACCACGGCCCCTCTGCGGCCCGCACCGCCGCGACCGCCCGGGTGACCGCCTCGGCGACGGCGAACACGTCCATCCCGTCGACCTGCTCGGAGTGGATCCGGTACGCGGCGGCCTTCTTGCTGAGGTTGGTCTCCGACTGGGCCCGCTCGAGCGCCGTGCCCATCGCGTACCGGTTGTTCTCGCACAGGAACAGCACCGGCAGCTTCCAGAGCGCCGCCAGGTTCAGCGTCTCGTGGAACTCGCCTTCCGCCACCGAGCCGTCGCCGAGGAAGCAGGCGGTGACGTTCTTCCGGCCGAGCAGCTGGTCGGCGAGGCCCAGGCCGGCCGCCAGCGGCAAGCCGCCGGCGACGATCGCGTTGCCGCCGTAGAAGCGCCGCGAGGCGTCGAACAGGTGCATCGAGCCGCCGCGCCCCCGGCTGCAGCCGGTCACCTTGCCGAACATCTCGGCCATCACCGAGCGCATCGACAGCCCGCGGGCCAGCGCGTGGCCGTGCTCGCGGTAGGTGGAGACCACCGCGTCCCCCGGCCCCAGGCACGGCAGCGTGCCGGCGGCGATCGCCTCTTCGCCGATGTAGAGGTGGAGGAAGCCGCGGATCTTCCCCGCCGAGTACAGCTCGGCGCAGCGCTCCTCGAACCGCCGGATGCGGAGCATCTGCCGCAGGTACTCGCGCGCCGCGGCGCTCACCCGCCCTCCAGGGTCGACAGATCGCCCTCGGGCAGCCCCAGCTCGCGGGCCTTCAGCAGCCGCCGCATGATCTTCCCGCTGCGGGTGCGCGGCAGCGAGGCGATCACCGCCAGCTCTTTGGGCGCCACCACCGCCCCCAGCCGCTTGCGCGCGTGGCCGAGCAGCTCTTTGCGCAGCTCGTCGGAATCGGTGAAGCCCGGCTTGAGCGAGACGAACGCCTTCACCAGCTCGCCCGCCATCGGATCCGGCTTGCCGATCACTCCCGCCTCGGCGACCGCGGGGTGCTCGAGCAGCGCGCTCTCGACCTCGAAGGGCCCGATCAGGTGCCCCGAAGACTTGATCACGTCGTCCGAGCGACCGACGAACCAGTAGTAGCCGTCGGGGTCGACGCGGGCGAGATCGCCGCTGAGGTACCAGTCGCCGGCGAAGCACTTCCGGTAGCGCTCTTCCTCGTGCAGGTAGGTGACGAACATCGAGGGCCACCCCTTGCGGATCGCCAGCTCGCCAATCGCGTACGGCTCGGTGAGCTGCTCGACGGTGCCGTCGGAGTTGCGGCGCACGATCCCGACCGTGATCCCCGGCAGCGGCTTGCCCATCGAGCCGGGCTTGATCTCCATCGACCGGAAGTTGGCGATCATGATTCCGCCGGTCTCGGTCTGCCA
>JAGSPQ010000242.1 GCA_018262385.1 Myxococcaceae bacterium
CCTTCTTCCTTCCCGGCCGAGGCCTGGGCCCCGGCGCCCCGATGCTGCCCACCCAGACCGAGCTGCTCGCGGCAGGCGGCAGCCGCGCGGCCACCGCGGCGGTCGGCGGCAGCTGGAAGGTGAGCGCCGATGCGCGCCAGGAGATCCGGGTCTGGCGCAACCAGCAGACCCTGGTGCTGCGGTGCGGCCCGACCCCCGCCGACGGCTGCGCGGACGAGGGAGAACGCAGGGTGGCCACCGTCCCGCTCGCCGCGCCCGGCGAGTACCGGGTGATGGTGCTGACTCCCGGCGCCGCTCCGCTGCCCGAGCCGGTCGGCTTCGATCAGGACGCCCAGCTCGCCCGCGCGCGCGGCGCGTCCTACGCGGTGATTGAGCCGCTCGTCGTTTACTGAGCCCTCGCGCCGCCGGTTGGGTTGACCCCAAAATCAACGGGGGTTATGACGCACCGCGTCTGTCCCTCACTTCGACGCAAAGGAGCGCGAAATGGCGCGAATCGGCCGCAGGGTAGCAATCGTGAAGGGGCTGCGAACCCCCTTCGTGAAGGCGGGCACCGTCTTCGGCGAGCTGACCGCGCTCGACCTCGGGCGGCTGGTGGTCCAGGAGCTGATTCAGCGCTCGGAGATCGACCCCCACGAGATCGACCAGCTGGTCTTCGGCCAGGTGATCCCCACCCTCACCGCCACCAGCATCGCCCGGGAAGTGGTGCTCGCCTGCGGGCTGCCCCGGCGGATCGAGGCCCACACCGCCGCCCGCGCCTGCGCCACCAGCCTCCAGGCGCTGGTCGACGCGGCCAACTCGATCGCGGTCGGCACCTCGGAGGTCGCGATCGTCGGCGGCACCGAGTCGATGTCCGACCCGCCGATCTTCACCAGCCGCCCGCTGGCCCAGGCGCTGGTCCAGGCCTCCCGCGCCCGCAACTTCTCCGAGAAGGTGAAGCCCTTTCAGAAGCTCAAGCCGAAGGACCTGCTGCCGGTGCCTCCGGCGATCGCCGAGTACTCGACCGGAATGACGATGGGCGAGTCGGCCGAGAAGATGGCGAAGGAGAACGGGATCTCGCGCCGCGAGCAGGACGAGCTGTCGTTCCTCTCGCACCAGAACGCCGCCGCGGCGTGGAAGGCCGGCAAGTTCGACGCCGAGGTGATGCACGTCCCGGTGCCGCCCGCCTTCAAGCAGGTCTCGAGCAAGGACAACCTGGTGCGCGAGGACACCTCGATCGAGGCGCTGGGTCAGCTTCGCCCGGTGTTCGATCGCAAGTACGGCAGCGTCACCGCCGGCAACAGCTCGCCGCTCACCGACGGCGCGGCGGCGATGCTGGTGATGAGCGAAGAGCGGGCCAAGAGCCTCAAGCTCGAGGTGCTCGGCTACCTGCGCTCCTACGCGTTCGCCGGCACCGACCCGGCCGACCAGCTGCTGCAGGGCCCCGCCTACGCCGCGCCGCTCGCGCTCGATCGCGCGGGGATGAAGCTGAAGGACTTCGATCTGATCGACATGCACGAGGCCTTCGCCGCCCAGGTCGCCAGCAACCTCCAGGCATTCGCCTCGAAGGACTTCGCCGCCCGACTCGGCCGCTCGGCCCCGCTGGGTGAGGTCGATCGCTCCAGGCTCAACGTCAACGGCGGCAGCATCGCGCTCGGCCACCCGTTCGCCGCCACCGGCGCTCGGATCGTGACCCAGACGCTCAACGAGCTGAAGCGCCGCAACCAGTCGACGGCGCTGTGCACCATCTGCGCGGCCGGCGGCCTTGGCGCCGCGGTCGTCCTCGAGAGGGCCTGAAACCATGTTCCGAACCAGAGACTTCAGCCTGCAGACCCAGGATGGGGTGGCGATCATCACCATCGACGCCGAGAACGAGTCGGTGAACACCCTCTCTCCCGAAGTCGGCGAGCAGTTCGAGCAGCTGCTGACGAAGGTGGCGGGCGACGCCGACGCGAAGGCGGTCGTCTTCATCTCCGGCAAGAAGGACGCCTTCATCGCCGGAGCGAAGATCGAGTTCCTCCAGTCGCTCAAGACCCAGGCCGAGGCGACCCAGGCCAGCCGCCGCGGCCAGGCCGGCTTCGATCGGCTCGACGCCTTCGAGAAGCCGGTGGTGGCGGCGATCCACGGCGCCGCGCTCGGCGGAGGCCTGGAGTGGGTCCTCGCCTGCGACTACCGGATCGTCACCGACAGCCCGAAGACGGTGCTCGGCTTTCCCGAGGTGCAACTGGGCCTGCTCCCCGGCGCAGGTGGCACCCAGCGGACCCCGAAGCTGATCGGCGCCCAGGCGGCGCTGGATCTGATCCTCACCGGCCGCAACCTCAAGCCCCGCAAGGCGGTGAAGCTCGGCCTGGCCGACGAGGTGGTGCCCGCGCCGATCCTGCTCGAGATCGCCAGGAAGCGGGCGCTCGAGCTGGCCGCCGGTACCTTGAAGCCCGATCGCAGCCGGGGCCTGGGCTTCCGCGGCGTCGGCAAGGGCAAGGGCCTGGCCGAGATCCTCCGCGGGCTGGCCGACAAAGAGGCGTGGGCCGAGTTCGCCCTCGAAGAGAACCCGCTCGGCCGCAAGCTGATGTTCGACCAGGCGCGCAAGCAGCTGCTGAAGAAGACCCGCGGCAAGTACCCGGCGCCGGAGAAGGCGCTCGAGGTGGTGCGGGCCGGGATGGAGGACGGGTTCAAGGCCGGCCTCGAGGCGGAAGCCAACGGCTTCGGCGAGCTGGTGGTCAGCGACGTCAGCCACCGGCTGGTCGAGATCTTCCTCGCCACCACCGCGCTGAAGAAAGACAACGGCACCCGCGACCCGAAGGTGAAGCCGCGCGAAGTGAAGAAGCTCGGCATCCTCGGCGGCGGGCTGATGGGCGCCGGGGTCGCCTACGTCGCCACCGCGCTCGAGAACGTGCCGGTGCGGATCAAGGACAAGGACGACGCGGGGATCGCGCGCGCGCTGGCCCACGTGCAGAGCCTCTACGACGAGCGGGTGAAGAAGAAGTCGCTCACCTGGCGCGACGCGGCCGCCAAGATGGCGATGGTCACCGCCACCACCGACTACTCGGGCTTCAAGCAGGCCGACGTGGTGATCGAGGCGGTGTTCGAGGATCTGAAGCTCAAGCAGCAGTGCGTGCGCGACGTCGAGAAGGTCGGGCGCCCGGACGTGATCTTCGCCTCCAACACCTCGAGCCTGCCGATCACCAAGATCGCCGAGGCGAGCGAGCACCCCGAGACGGTGATCGGGATGCACTACTTCAGCCCGGTCAACAAGATGCCGCTGCTGGAGGTGATCACCCACGCGAAGACCGCCGACGTGGTGACCGCCACCTGCGTGGAGATCGGCCGCAAGCAGGGCAAGACGGTGATCGTCGTCAACGACGGGGTCGGCTTCTACACCTCGCGGATCCTCGCGCCGTACCTGAACGAGGCGGCCTGGATCCTCGCCGAGGGCGCCGAGATCGGCGACCTGGACAAGGCGCTGGTCGACTTCGGCTTCCCGGTCGGGCCGATCACCCTGCTCGACGAGGTGGGGATCGACGTCGCGGCGAAGGTCGGCAAGATCCTGCACGAGGCCTTCGGCGAACGGCTGCTGGCGCCCGCCACCACCGACCAGCTGGTGGCCGACGGCCGGCTGGGCCGCAAGTCGAAGAAGGGCTTCTACCTCTACAACGGGAAGAAGAAGGCGGTCGACCCGACGGTCTACGCGCTGCTGCCGCACGGCAAGGATCGCAAGCGGCTCGATCGGCACGAGATGGCCGAGCGGTGCGTGCTCCAGTTCGTCAACGAAGCGGTGCGCTGCCTGGGAGAGGGCGTGCTGCGCAGCCCCCGCGACGGAGACATCGGCGCGATCTTCGGCCTGGGCTTCCCGCCCTTCCTCGGCGGCCCTTTCCGCTACGCGGATCAGCAGGGAATCGGGCGGCTGCTCGAGCGCACCGAGCACTACCAGGAGAAGTTCGGCAAGCGCTTCGAGCCCGCGCCGCTGCTGGCGGAGTACGTGAAGGCGAAGAAGAAGTTCTACGGGGCCTGATCGCTCAGCCCACGTGGCGCAGCAGCCAGGAGTGCATGAACAGCCGCTGCTCCTTCGCCTTCACCTCGTCGCGCAGTCTCCCCAGCATCACGGCCGGGATTCCCGCCAGCAGCACGCTGCTGCCCAGCAGGAAGTACTCGGTGAAGACCGGAGGAAACGACACCGCCCGAACCAGCACCTCGATCGTCTCTCCGGTGTAGCGGTAGGCCGGGCTCACCAGCCCCACCTTCTCGGCGACCCAGGGCAGCACGATCGGCAGCACGCCGATCGCCACCAGGTACCGGCGCTTGAAGCGCGAGTAGACCGTGAACATCATCGTGTTGGTCGAGACCAGCGTCGGGATCGCGAGGAACGGCCCGAAGACCCCGGACATCGTCACCAGCGCCAGGGTCGAGAGCGCGAACAGCGACGTTCCGGTGGTCTTGCCCTCGGCACGCTTCCTCGCAAACACGAACGCGCTGGCCGCGGTCAGCGCGACCAGGATCGACATCGTCCCAATCATCCAGGCGTCGCGAATCCCCATCAGCAGCATCAGCGGCAAGTAGGAGAGCCAGATCAGGTAGCGCAGCCCCACCAACCGGCTGGTCGTCCCCAGCCCGACCGCCTGGTGTTTGCGGAACTCCTCCGCGACCTCTTCGGGCAGCTGGCCCGAGGCGTCGGTGAGCAGCTCGGCCAGCAGCCGGGGGGCCTCGGGCCGGCCGGGCTGGAGGGCGATCGCCCGCATCACCTCGCTGACCGCGTCCGCGCGCCGCCGGACGTCGGCGGTGGCCCGCAGCTGCCGCGCTCGCTCGAGGTGACCCGCCGCCAGCTCGGCCCGCCGCGTCTCGTCCCGGTCGCCGTCCAGGTAGCCCTCGATCGCCTCGGCCAGCTCGCGCGCCCGCCGGTAACGTCTCTTCGGGTCGTGCTCGGTCGCCCGGAGGATGATCGCCTCCAGCTCGGGAGCGATCTGGAGCGCCGGCGCCCGCACCGAGGTGCGCCGCTCGGTTTCTCCCTTGAGGGTGGCGTGGATCCGCTCCACCAGCTCCCCGGGAGTCATCGGCTGGAGCGTGACCAGCTCGAACAGGATCGCTCCCAGCGAGTAGATGTCGGACGCGGCGGTCATCGTCAGGTGCTCGCCGCGCGCCTGCTCGGGCGAGAGGTACCCCGGGCTGCCCATCAGCTCGCCGGTGCGGGTGTTGGTCAGCGTCTCGGCGGTCCCGGTCGAGATCGGGGGCAGCTCGGAGAAGCCGTGGACGCGGGCCAGCCCCCAGTCGATCAGGTGCACTTCGCCGAAGTTGCCGAGCATCACGTTCGCCGGCTTGAGGTCGCGGTGGAGCACCCCGCGGGAGTGCGCGTAGTCGAGCGCGAGGCAGACGGTGCTGAACGCGGTCAGCAGCCGCCGGCGGGTGAAGCGCGCCCGGGCGAGCTCGTCACCGGCGCGCAGCCGGTCGATCACCTGCTGCAGCGACAGCCCGCGGATCCGCTTCATCGTGAAGAAGGCCTGGCCCTTGTCGTCGACCCCCAGGTCGTAGACCGGCACCACCGCTGGGTGCTCGAGCTGGCCCTGGACCCGCGCCTCGCGGAGGAACCGCGGCAGAGCGTCGCGCCGCATCGCGGTGTCGGCCTTCATCACCTTCATCGCGACCTCGCGTCGCACCCGCTTGTCTTCGCACAGCCGCACCTCGCCCATCCCGCCCGCGCCCAGCACCTGCAGGAAGTCGTAGCGGTCGGTGCTCGAGCCCAGCCCCTCGGTCAGCGGCAGATCGACGTCCTTGACCACCCCCTCCGTTGGCAGCAGCGCGTCGCCGAAGCCGGGCATCGACTCCTGGGTGGCGGTGACTTCGTCGTCGTCTGGAACGGGCGGGCCGGGCTTCGTCGACATGGGCCAAGCCTAGGCACGCCGCTGCTCGGCCGGTCCGCACGATTTGCAAGGCCCGGTGGCTGCCTCGCCCTGGAAGACACCTGCCCACCGTGGGGCAAGATTCCGTAAGTTCTGCCTTCGATGAGCGGCACGCTTGGTGGATCAGGTGCCCTGGCGTTCCGCGGTCCCTTGGGGAGAACACACATGAAGCTGTTCCGGGTGGGTCCAGTCCTGGTTGGCCTGGCGTTGGTCGCGTCGGGCTGCAGCTGCAACAACGTGCCTCCCAGCTTCGAAGACGGGGGCGCCGGCGGCG
>JAGSPQ010000243.1 GCA_018262385.1 Myxococcaceae bacterium
GCCAGATGCTGAATGTCCGCGCCGGTGTCGAGCCGAACCTGGTCGAAGCCGCCTGCCCGGAAGAACCGCCAGAGGTGGGTCATGCGGCGGGCGATAGCAGGATCGCCGGCATCTGGCGCTAACTCAGCCGCAGCAGCTCGCGCGCCTCTTGCGGGGTGGCCAGCACCCGCCCTTTGCCCTTCGCCCGCCTGGCCGCCTCGGCGACCAGCTCGTAGTTGCCCTTCGCGAGCACGCCCTTCGACAGGTAGATGTTGTCCTCGATGCCGACGCGCGCGTTGCCGCCCCGCTCGGCCGACAGCTCGACGAACGGCAGCTGGTGCCGGCCCATCGCCGCGCAGGTCCAGGTCGAGCCGGCCGGCACGTAGCCGCGCAGGAAGTCGAGCGCCTCGGGCCGGGCCGCCAGGGCGCCGCCGACGCCGAGCACGAAGTCGAAGTGGGCGGGAAAGGCGAGGAAGCCTTCCTTCTCGAGGGCGTACGCCTCGTCGACCATCCCGGCGTCGAAGCACTCGATCTCGGGGCGCAGCCCGAGCGCCTTGATCCGGGTCGCGATGTCGCGCACCAGCGGCCGGGGATTCCAGAAGACGTCGTCTCCGAAGTTCACCGTGCCGGTCGAGAGGGTCGCCATGTCCGGCCGATCGCTGCCGGTCAGCTTCAGCGGGCCGCAGCGTTCGTCGACGCTCATCCCCACCGCGCCGCCGGTCGACACCTGGATCAGCACGTCGCACCGGCTGCGGATCGCGCGGATCGCGGCCCGGAACAGCTCGGTGTCCTGGCTCGGCTTCCCCTCGGGGGTGCGGACGTGGATGTGCACCATCGCCGCGCCGGCCTCGCGGCACTTCGCGGCGTCTTCGCCGATCTCCTCGGCGGTGATCGGCAGGGCGGGCGTCTGGGCCCGGGTGACCTCGGCCCCCACCATCGCCGCGGTGATCACCATCGGAGGCATGGCGCTCATCCCTTCGCGCCCCGCTGCTTCTCGATCGGCGTCACGCAGGTGCCCTTCGCCCGGCAGACCAGGATCGGAGGATCGAGGATCTCGGCCGCCGATTCGTTGATCTGCGGAGCGGCCCGGATCACCTTCCGCGCCTCGAAGCGCATCTGGCGGCTGGTCTTCCCCACCTTGACGATCTCGCCCTCGGCCTCGAGGTAGTCGCCCGCGTAGACCGGCGCCATGAACTCCACCAGGTCGTAGGCGCGGAACAGCCCCTCGTCGCCATCGAGGCGAATCAGCAGCTCGGTGGCGATGTCGCCGAACAGGCCGAGGATCCGCGCTCCATCGACGAGGTTGCCGCCGTAGTGGGCGTCGTGGTTTCCCATTCGCAGCCGCAGGGTGGCCTTGATCACCACCGTCGGATCGTCGGGGATCTTGCTCTCGGTCATTGCGGCTCTCCTTCCCAGTGCGTCCCGCGGTCTTCCTTGCCCATGCGCTGCAGCACCTGGTGGACGACGAAGTTCGCCACGTCCGAGGGCCGGGTGCCGGGGCCGAAGCCCGCGTCGAAGCCCAGCTCGAGCGCCAGCTTGTGATCGACCCGCGGGCCGCCGAGCAGCAGGGTCATCTTCTGGTGCACGCCGGCCTTCTTCGCTTCCTCGATGAACGCGCGGGCGTTGTCCTTGTGGACATCGCGCTGGGTCACCACCTGGCTGACCAGGATCGCGTCGGCGCTCTTCTCTTTCGCGCGGCGAATCAGCTCGGCGTTGGGCACCTGGCTGCCGAGGTTGAACGCCTCGAACCAGGGGTACCGCTCGAGCCCGTAGTCGCCGGCGAACCCCTTCATGTTGAGGATCGCGTCGATCCCCACCGTGTGGGTGTCGGTGCCGGTGCAGGCGCCGAACACCACCACCTTCCGGGCGATCTTCTCTTCGATCAGCTTGTTGAGCTCGGTGTAGCCCAGCTTCTTGATCACCAGCTCGGGGACGTCGATCTCGGCGTAGTCGATCGCCACCGCGGTGTGCACGTAGGCGATGAAGAACGTGTAGTTGTCGGACGCGCGCTCGGCGGCGGCGACCTTCACGTCGGTGAAGCCCATCTTGGTGCAGAAGACCTGGGCGGCTTCCTTCGCCTTCTCGGACAGCGGCACCGGCAGGGTGAACGAGATCTGGATCACGCCGTCGTCGCGCCGGTCGCCATAGGGACGAATGAGTTGCTTGGTCATCGGGAGGCTCACTTCGGGTAGGAGATCGAGCCGACGATCGCCTTCAGCACCGCGCCGAAGCGCCCCGACTTCGTGCTGTTGGAGCTCATCGTCAGCACCCACTTGGTCGCGCCGTTGCAGCCGACGTAGGTCACCGTCGAGACCTTGTTGGCGTCGCTCTTCCCCGCGTCGGCCGCGCCCACGTAGTCGGTCGTCACCTTGCGCACCGCCGGGGCGGCGCCGATCACCAGCGTGTCCCAGCCTTCCTTGCCCAGCTTCTCGAGCAGCTGATCGAGACACTCCTGGGCGGGCCGCTTCGGATCGACCGGGTACACCGTCAGCTCCATCTGCGCCTCGTTGCCCGGCGCTTCCCAGCTCTTCCCGTCGGTGGCGTCCGAGGTGGTCCAGCCCGAGGGCGCCTTCAGCCCCAGGCCGGCGACCCGGGTGGCGGTGAGGGAATCGGCGCCCGACAGCAGCAGCGCAGTGACGAGCAGTGCGTTCACTTCGCCTCCAGCATCTCGAGAAACGGGTTGAAGTAGTCGGGGGCCTTCTCGATCACCCCGTCGAGGCCCTTGCCGCCGGTCTCCGCGCGCTTGACGTCGCCGAAGCGGCCCTTGCCGATCGCCGCCACCATCCCGTCGCGCTGGCACTCCTCGAGCAGGTTGAGCGCGTCGCCGAACACCGACCGCGCCCGGTTGGCGATCTTGCCGTCCTCGCGCACCACGAACTCGTCGTCGATGCCGCGGGCGGCGCGGTGAATGTAGGAAGCGGACTTCAGCGCCACGTACCGGTCGGCGAGCAGCGGGGTGTGCATCGCCTCGGTCATCATCCCCAGCAGCTGGATCCCCTGCCTGGTCCACACCGCGACCAGGTCGGCCATCACGTCGTAGGCGTGGCTGAAGAAGATGTCGGTCTCTTTGTGCTTCGTCGGCGGCATGTACTTCAGCGGCGCGTTCGGGAAGCAGCGGCGCACCAGCATCGCCTGGGACAGCTCGAGCAGCAGCGTCTCTTCCCGGTACGGATCGATCTCGTAGCTGTGGCCGATGCCCAGCTGGGCGTCTTTGAGGCCGGCGCGCTTGGCGAAGCACTCGTTGATGAACTGGCTGGCGATCACCGTGTGGGCCGCGTCGTAGGCGTCGGCGGTGGTGATGTAGTTGTCCTCGCCGGTGTTGATGATGATCCCGGCCATCGCGCAGATCCGCCGCGAGAAGTACTGGTCGATGAACGTCCGCCGCAGGTTGATGTCGCGGAACAGGATTCCGTACATCGCGTCGTTGAGCAGCATGTCCAGCCGCTCCCAAGCCGCCGCGAAGGCGATCTCGGCCATGCACAGGCCCGACGAGTAGTTGGTCAGCTGGACGTAGCGCTTGAGCTTCTTCGACTCTTCGTCGAGCGCCTCGCGCATGATCCGGAAGTTCTCCTGGGTCGCGTAGGTGCCGCCGTAGCCCTCGGTGGTCGCGCCGTGGGGCACGTAGTCGAGCAGCGACTGGGCGGTCGAGCGGATCACGGCGATCACGTCCGCCCCCGCCTGCGCCGCCGCCCGCGCCTGATCGACGTCGTCGAAGATGTTGCCGGTGGCGACGATCACGTACTTGTGAGGCGTCGCGCCCATCGGAAATTCACTGCGCAGGGCCTCGCGCTGGGCCACCCGGCGCTTGAGCTCCTCCATCGCCTGCCGCGCCTCGGCCCGGACCTCGTCCTTCAGCTTGCCTTCCTCTTCCGCCGGCAGCGCAGCGAGCTTCTCCAGCGGCGCCGCGGTCAGCCGCTCGACCGCGTCCAGCGGGCTCTGGGCCCCCATCCGCAGCGCGCGGCCGTACCAGTAGGCGGCGCCCCGATCGAGCACCTTGGCGGCGTGGAGCCGGTCGACCATCAGGTTGACCAGCGGAGCGCCCATCGCGCCCACCCCGTCGACCCCGAACCACCGCAGCACCGTCCGTTCGACGCTGACGGTGGTGTTGCGATCGATGAGGGAGAAGATCGGGTCGGTGATCTCGCGCGCGAGCTGCCGGGCGCGGGCGATCTGCTCGTCGGTGATGAACGGGCCGGGCATGGACCCCCTATATCCCCACGTCGACGCTAGACGTAGCGCTCTTCGAACAGCTTGCGCAGCTTTGGCTCGCTGCGCAGCAGCTGGAGCGTCAGCTCGGCGTGTCCCGGCACGTACCCATTGCCGATGATCATCGTCACGTCCTTCCCCACCCCTTCGGCGCCCAGCGCTGCCGAGGTGAAGCTGGTCGCCATCGAGAAGAGGATCACCGTGCCGCCCTGCTTCACGCTCAGGATGCTCGCCATCTCGGTGTTGGGCACCGAGGCGACGTTGACGACCAGGTCGACCATCGCCCCGCCGGTCGCGGCCGAGACCTTGTCCATCACCTCGACCGCCCGGGTGGCGTCGACCGGAATCGTCTCGTCGCACAGCCCCAGGCCTTTGAGCGTCTCGAGCGCCCTGGCCGAGATGTCGAGGGCGATCAGCTTGCCGGTGCCCTGGAGGTTCCGGCGAGCCTGGGCGAGGCACAGCGCCCCGCTCTTCCCCGCGCCCAGCATCGCCACCGTCATCTTAGGCTTCACGTAGCGGGCGACCAGCGCGGGGGCGCCGGCGACGTCCAGCGCGGCGAGGCTCAAGGTGTCGGGCAGATCGTCGGGCAGGCGGGCGTAGATCCCGCTGGCGAAGAGGATCGCCTGGCCCTCGAGGTCGACCCGATCGATCTCGGCCCGAATCCCCTTCACCTTGGTGATCCGCAGCGGAGTGAGGGTGAGGCTGACCAGGGTGGCGATCCGATCGTTGGGCTTGAGCCGGCCGAAGTCGGGGTGGCGGGGCGAGACCTCGCGCACCCGGCCGATCAGCATCCCGCCCGAGCCGGTGACCGGGTTCTGCATCTTCCCGCGCTCGGCGACGATCTGGAGGATCGCCTCGGTGATCTTCGCCGGATCGCCGCCGTGGGCGTCCTTGAGCTGCTTGAACGAAGCGGCGTCGATGTTGAGGCTCTCGACGTCGATCAGGACCTCGCCTTCTCGCAGCGGCAGCGACGGATCCAGCTTGCGCGCCCGCTGCGGGAGGACTCCGGTCTCGCCCACCACCCGCTGCAGTCCATAGGCATCCATGGGCTGCCTTCTACCCTACGGCTAGAACGTGTACTTGACCCGAACGAGGTAGTGGAGCGAGTGGATCATCGTCGACCCGCCGAGGATCCCCCGGTAGCCGACGTCCACGCCGATGGTGAAGTGATCCATGTTGGTCGCGTACTCGAGGGCGAGGGCGGCGCCGAAGTGAACGCCGCCGCTGAAGCCTTCATCCGGAGCCGGATCGAGCAAGGTGTAGCCGAACAGCAGCTTGCCGCCGACGTAGAGGCGCTCGGCGATGCTGACCATGAAGCCGGCGCTGCCGCCGAGGAAGGTGACGGTGAAGTTGTCCGACTGGGAGCATACGCCGGCCTTGCTCAGCCCCGCCCAGCAGTTGGCGGCGTTGGCGCCGATGCCGACGTTGAGCGCCACCGGCACCGCGTACTTCTCGTTCTGGCCGAAGCCGAACTGGTAGCCGGCACCCAACTGCAGAAACGACTGGGCGTTGCTGTAGCCGTTGTCGCCGCCGACGGTGTGGAAGACGCCGATGCCGATGTCGGTGAAGAAGCCGCGGCGGACCTTCAGCGGCACCCCCTCGGAGGGAGTGGCGGCAAGAGCGAAAGCGGGCGTCAGGACCAGACTCAGAACAACCAGAAGCTTCCGCAAGATGCACACCCTCCAGGCGGCCAAAAGGCGCGGCACCATACCCGCGCACCTGCCGAACTCAACCCCAAAACAGCAGCGCCCAAAACGAACGGCGCGGACCTGATCAGAGGGCCGCGCCGCGGGGACTTCGAGGGCTGCTTACCGCTTACTCGTCGCCGCTGTCGTCGCTGCCGGCCGGCTTGAAGATCCAGGGGAAGGTGACGGAGACGACGCCGCCGCCCTGGGGCTCAGGGAACTTCCACCGGCGGATGCGGGCCAGCATGCAGTTCTCGGCGTTGGGTGCTGTCCTTGCCGCGGCCGCCGAGGTCGATCGCCCCGTTGCCGCCGCTGCCACGACCGCCACCCTTGGTGCCCAGGCCGCCGAGCCCCAGGCCGGTGCCGCCGCCGCCCGAGCCGCTGCCGCGCGAGCCGAGACCGCCGACGCCGTGCGCATCGCCCAGGCCCGCACCGCCCTGCAGGCCGCCGAGGGCGTTGTTGATGCCGGTGCCCAGGCCGCCGGGGCCGAAGACGTTGGAGGCCGCGCCGTTGCCGGCGAGCGCGCCGAGCAGACCGGCGGTCTGGATCTTCTTCCGGTCTTCTTCGCGCTTGTTCGCGTCGACCACCGGAGCGCCCTTCTTCGAGGGGTCGGCTTCCTTCTTCTTCTCGTCCTTCTTGCCGAACTTGCCTTCGTCGTCCTT
>JAGSPQ010000244.1 GCA_018262385.1 Myxococcaceae bacterium
GAAGCGCTGCAGTTCCTTGTCGTTGGTGTCGGATAGCTTGCGGCCCGCCTCTCGCGCGTCCTTGATCTTGTCGAGGCGACGGGCGTTCTTGAGCTTGAGGAACTCCTCGTAGAAGAACTTCGGGATCAGCAGGCCCCGCTTCCCGGCGGGCACCCGCTCGCCGTCGGCGATCTCCATTCGATCGAAGGTCTGCTGGAAGTTCTCCAGGTCGGTGCCGAGGTAGCGGATGAAGAGCAGGTCGGCGTCCGAGACCTGGGGGCTGATCTTGTTCTCGAGCAGCTCGAGGTGGCTGTAGGGATCGGCGTCGAAGGTGCGCCAGAACTCCTCGTTGCTGGCCGCGACGAGGGCTTCCTTGTCCGACTGGTCCTCGGCGCCCTTCGCCACCAGCGGGGCCTGCCGCTCGGTGTCCTTGATCAGCACCGCGAGGATCTGGCGAACGTGGTTCTTGGTGTTCTCGATCTGAGCGTCGAGGTCGGCGCGCGGCGCCTTGCCTTCCAGCTTCTCGCGGTAGAGGTTGCGCAGCTTCTCGAGGGTGAGGTCGACGGTGTTGCCCGAGCCGAGCATCGCGCCGCTGGTGCCCATCGGCACCACCCGCTCGACGTTGGGGATCGCCAGCAGCTTCTTCTTCACCGCCGGGAAGTCGTCGATCGGCGCCAGGCTCGCGTCGCTGCCGTCGAACTTGCCGTAGACCTCGAGGCTGTCCTTCGAGCGCGAGGAATAGATCTGCAGGTGCCCGGTGACGCTGCCGACGATGCTCTTGCTCAGCGACCGATCGAGGGTGTCGAACAGCGAGCCGCCGACCACCAGCAGCACGGTGCCGAAGAGGATGATCGACCCGACGAAGAGGTTGAGCAGGCTGCCGAACAGGTTGCGCAGCGCGATCTGAACCAGGACTGCCACCCGAGAGAGCATCGCGGCGTGCCTAGCACCGGTGAGCCGACTTCGCCCTGCTCTCTTTGCAGGTTGCTACCCCTGGGGGCGGAACAGGTCTTCGACGTCCCGCTCGGTGAGCGCCTTGCCGACGTCCGAGTCGGTGCCGAGCACGCCGGCCGCCAGCTCGCGCTTGCGCTGCTGGAGGGCGAGGATCTTCTCTTCCACCGTGCCGCGGGTGATCAGCTTGTAGCTGAAGACCGCGCGGGTCTGGCCGATGCGGTGGGTCCGGTCGGTCGCCTGGTCTTCCACCGCCGGGTTCCACCACGGGTCGTAGTGGATGACGTAGTCGGCGGCGACGAGGTTGAGGCCGGTGCCGCCCGCCTTGAGCGAGATGAAGAACAGCGGGGGGCCGTCGGGGGCGTTGAAGGTGTCGACCCGGGCCATCCGATCCTTGGTGCGGCCGTCGAGGTACATGTACTTCAGGCCCTTCTCGTCGGCGGTGCGGGTGAGGATCTCCAGCATCTCGGTGAACTGGCTGAAGACCAGCGCCCGGTGGCCTTCGGCGACCAGATCGTCGACCAGGTCTCCGAAGCGCGAGAGCTTGGCGGAAGGCGGCAGCGAGGTGCCGGGCGGCAATTTCAGCAGCCGGGGATCGCAGCAGACCTGCCGCAGCTTCATCAGCGCGGCGAGGATCGAGACCCGCGAGCGGTTGAAGCCGACCTTCTCGATGGTGTCGAAGACCTTGCGGCGGCTCTCTTCCAGCACTTCCTGGTAGAGCGCGGCCTGGCCCGGCTCCATCTCGCACCAGGCGACGGTCTCGGTCTTCGGCGGCAGGTCCTTGGCCACCTCGGTCTTGAGCCGCCGGAGGATGAACGGGTGGATCCGCTTCTTCAGCCGATCGCGCACCGTCATGTCGGCCTGGATCATGATCGGGTGCTCGAAGCGATCGTGGAACGCGTCGGCGGTGCCGAGGAAGCCGGGCATCAGGAAGTCGAACAGGCTCCACAGCTCGGTGAGCCGGTTCTCGAGCGGGGTGCCGGTGAGCGCCAGCCGGGTGTCGGCCTCGATCGCCTTGCACGCCTGGGCGGTGGCCGAGTCGGCGTTCTTGATGTTCTGCGCCTCGTCGAGGACGACGGTGCGCCACTTCACCTTCTTCAGCTCTTCGACGTCGCGGCGAATCAGCGCGTAGCTGGTGAGCACCACGTCGACGCCGTGCAGCTGCTCGGCCTTCTCGTGGCGATCCTGGCCGTGCCAGGTGACGCAGGTGAGGCCGGGGGTGAACTTCTCGATCTCGCGTTCCCAGTTGGCGAGCACCGAAGTCGGCGCGACGACCAGCGTCGGCGCGGATCCGAACTCGTCCTTGGTCTTCAGCAGCAGGCACAGCGCCTGGACCGTCTTGCCCAGACCCATGTCGTCGGCGAGCACGCCCGACAGCCCGTGGCGGTGGAGGAACCACAGCCAGGCCAGGCCGGCTTCCTGGTAGTTGCGCAGGGTGGCCTGCAGCTTGGCGGGGGCCTTGACCGCGGGGATCCCGTCGATCTCTTTGAGCTCGGCCATCGCCTTGCGGGCCTTGGCGTCGATCTCGACCTCGCCCAACGCCGCGAGCAGATCGAGCGCGGGGGCGTGGAACAAGGGCAGCTTGGTCTTCTTCTTTCCCGGAGCGGCGCCCGCCTCTTCGAGCAGATCGGCGGCGGTGCGCAGCTCGGCCAGATCGGCCTCGGCGAAGGTGCCGTCTTTGAGCGCGATGAACCGGCGGCCCGAGTCGAGCCACATCCGCACTGCGCCCAGGTCGACCGACTGATCGTCGGTGACGAAGTCGGCGTCGAGCTCGAACCAGTTGACGCCCGACATGTTGACCCGCACCCGCGGCTTCACCTTCGGGCGGACCCGGACCCTGGGCGCGGCGGCGGCGAACTGTTCCCACGCCTTGGGCAGGGTGGCGCGGCGGTGGGCCCAGAAGTCGAGCGCCGCGTCGCCAGCCGCCTCGTAGGCGAGGTTGGTCTGATCGAAGCGGAAGCCGAGCTCGGTGAGCAGCTTGCCGGCGGCGCGTTCCTGCGCTTCCTGCCGCAGGTAGAGCTTGCGCTCGTTGCCGGTGCCGCCGCTGGCGTAGCCCAGGTGCTGGGCGGTGGGAGAGACCGGGACGGTGACGTTGGTGCCGTAGCGGCCGGCGAGCTGGGCCTTCACCCGCTCGGCGGTGCCCTCGAGGGTGAGCACGAACTTCGGCTCGCACTTGTCGTCGACCTCGAGGCCGTCGGCGAGCAGGCTCATCCGGAAGCGCGGCAGGTGGGCGGCGAAGAACGACAGCACCCGATCGAGCTGGCTGGGCGGGAACACCATCGACGGCTCGAGCATCCACTTGCGCAGGATCCGCGACGGGAAGTCGGGCTCGAGCACCAGCGCCTGCTGGCCGGCGAGCACCCAGCTGCGGCGGCCGCTCATCAGCGCCACGTCCTTGAGCAGCAGGGTGGTCCCGTCGGGCAGCTGGATGTCGATCCGGGCGGTCGCGCCGTCGGTCTTGTTCTCCAGCCGGATCACCGGGCGGGCCGGCTCTTCGCCGAACACCAGCGCGGTGCCGCGGTAGATCACCTTGCGGGCCTTGAGCAGGTCGAGCAGGTTGGCCAGATCCTCGTCGGCCACCACCATCTTCGAGTCGTAGCGGGGCTCGAAGCGCGCCAGCTCGAGGAAGACCAGCTCGTCGGCGGGGGCGATCCGGCTGGCACCGGAGAGAGTGCGCTTGACGTGAATCGGGCCCTTCGCCTGCTGATCGAGGCGGCGGACGTCGAGCACCCACTGGCGGCCGCTGGTGCCCAGCACGATCGGCGCGATCCGGTAGATGAACTCGTAGTCGGGCAGCGCGGACAGCCCAATCCAGCTCTCGAGCTTGGCCAGCGCGGGCAGCGACACCACCTCGGCGGTCGCCTCGGGCAGCTCGTCCACGGGCTCCTCGGCGGCCGGCGGGGCCTCGGTCACCGTGCCGGGGAGCACCTCGGTGTCGGCGGCCGAACGCAGCCGGGCCAGGTAGACCAGCCCGACCGCGACCACGTGCTTGCAGTGGGGGCCGAACTTGTTCCACGACTGGCAGCTGCAGGCCGAGAGGATCTTGCCCACCGACGGCTTGAGCGAGACCTCGTACTTCTCCCCTTCGGTGCCGGTGACGCGGGCCGCCAGCCCGTCGGGGGTGCGGGCGAGATTCGAGACCCGGCGCCCTTCGGCGTACTCCCGGCCGGTCTTGAAAGTGATCGGCTGAACCTCGGCTTTCAGGGTTCGAAGCCAGGTACCGTCGTCGCGAGGAAGCAGATCAGGGATGGAAGTCACGGTCGAGGGCAAGAGGTCGCAATAACATCGCCGACCCTGCTCCGCTAGGGTTGGCGCCCATGGACGCCAGAATTACCGAGCTGGAGACCCGCTTCACCCACCAGGAGCGGCAGCTCACCGAGCTGTCGGAGGTGGTGTGGCAGCAACAGCAGGAGCTCGACCGGCTCACCCGAGTCGTTCACCAGCTGCAGCAGAAACTCGCCGGCGATCCCGGCCTGGTGGATGCCCACCAGGACGAGAAGCCGCCGCACTACTAATCGCTACCTGCAGGTTACGGAATGCAGGACGCCTGGCAGGTGCCGGGGTTGGTGGTGCCGACGAACCCGCCGTCGGCGCCGATGCAGCGGCCCGAGGTGCACTGGGTGTTGCTGGTGCACCCGTTCCCGGTGCCGAGGGTGTTGGAGCAGGTCTTGAGCGCCAGAGTGCCGGCGCCCGCGTCGAGCACCGCGCAGAAGCCGAGCGCGGTGTTGCCGTTGGCGCAGATCGAGGTGCCCGCGTCGCAGTTGCCGCCGGCCATCGTGTAGACCGCGCAGGTGCCCGCGTCGCCCGGGTTGGGCGCGCACTGCAGCAGCTCTTTGCAGCCGGAGTTGGTGTTGTTGCACGAGCCGCCGGCCGCGCTGAGCGCCGCGGCCGCGACGCAGGTGCTGGCGCCGCCATCGCCGGGGGAAGTGCAGTTCGCGCCGGCGACGCAGAGTGGATCCGGGCCGGCCGAGCTGGTGCTGCAAGCCGATCCGATCGCAGCGCGGTTGAGGCAGGCCCCGTTGCCGCCGTCGGTCGCGGTCTCGCAGTAGAGGGTCGCGACGCACTGGCTGCTGGCGGTGCAGGCCTCGTTGAGCATCTGCATTCCGGGGACCTTGCAGTTGCCGGCGAGGCAGATCTGCGTGGCCTGGCAGCCGTCGTTGAAGTCGACCACTTCCGGCACGCAGGCGGCGTTGGTCGCCAGCCGGACGGTACAGGTGCCGGGAACCAGGTCCACCTGGCTGTCGTCGAGGCCCTTGCAGTAGTTGGCGGTGTTGCAGTCCTCTCCGTCGGCGCAGGTCTGGCCGAGCGCGCGGTAGCCGCAGACATCCGGGCCGGCGTCCGCCAGCAGGCTGTTCCAGTTGCAGTACTTCGAGGTGCACGAGTTGTTGGTGGTGCAGGGGGTGCCATCGGCGAGGAAGCCGCGGCAGGCGCGGAAGCCGCCGTCGGCCAGCCCGCCGTCGGTGAGCCCCGGAGCGCAGCCGGAGGTGGTGGTCGGGTGGCAGGCAGTCGAGGTGGTGCAGAAGTCGCCCACGTTCGAGTACGCGGCGCACTCGCGGCCGCCGTCGCTGTTGAAGCGGCAGAAGTCGTTGGCGGTGTTGCAGGTGTTGGTGAAGTCGCAGGCGCCGCCCCGGGGAACGTACGCCTTGCAGGTGGCGCAGGACGGAGCGGCCGTCTGGCAGAAGCCGTTCGCGCAGTCGCTGCTGGTGAAGCAGACGCTGCCGACCGTCGCCGCCCCCGGCCCGAGGTTGTTGAGGCAGGAGTAGGCGAACGCCGAGCCAGTCGAGGCGGTGAAGTTCCGGCCCGCCGAGCAGGGATCGTTCTTCACCTGGCCGATGCAGGCAAACGCGACGGCCGGATCGTAGCTGCGGACCCCGGCGGTGACGCGCGCCAGGCCGGCGTTGCACTGGGTGGTGACGCGGGCGATGCAGTCCGCGTACTGCGCCTGGTCGAGGAAGTTACAGGTCTTGTCGCGATCGCAGTACGCCTTGGTGTAGTCGGCGCAGAACGTGGCCTGGGTCACCGTGCCACCGCCGTCGGTCGATCCGCCGCCGGTACCGCCTGTGCCGCCCGTGCCGCCCGTGCCGCCCGTGCCGCCGGTGCCGCCGGTGCCGCCCGTGCCGCCCGTGCCGCCCGTGCCGCCGGTGCCGCCGGTGCCGCCCGTCCCTCCGCCGGTGCCTCCGCTGCCAGAGCAACC
>JAGSPQ010000245.1 GCA_018262385.1 Myxococcaceae bacterium
GAGATCGCTCGCCGGGTGCGGGCGGGCGAGGCGACGGTCTATGTGCTGCCCGAGGCGAAGCGCCCGGCCGCTGCTGGCACCGACTGGAACAACGCCGCCAGCCTCTCGAAGACCACGGCCGAGGCGCTCGCGCACGCAGGGCTCGAGGGGCAGATCGTCGGGCGCACCAGCCTCTCGGTGCACAGCGCGGGCGGGCGCGCGCTCGCCAACGCGGTGAAGAACGGCGAGGAGCTCGAGGCGGACGAGCTGGTGCTTCAGGACGCCCTGTTCGAGCGCGAGCAGGGCCCGGGCGCCTACTCGGCGCTCAAGGACACCCTGCCCAGAGCCACCGCCGGGGTGAAGGCAATCACGATCGTCCCCGCCCAGGACAACCCGCAGCCCGACGGAGCCAGCACCCGCAGCAAGGTGCTCGCGGCGAAGCTGCAAGCCGCCGGGCGCAACGTCGAGATCGCGGCGGCGGCGAAGAGCCACGGCGCCGCGGCGGCGGTGTTGAGCCCGGGCCGGCCGGTGCTCCCGGGGCGCGACCACTTCGTGCCGTGACCACGCCCGTCCTCTACCAACTGCCTCCGGTGTTCAGCCTGTTCTCGCTCTCGCCCTTCTGCGCGAAGGTGCAGCTGGGCTTGCGGCTCAAGCAGATCCCCTACGAGGTGAAGAACACCTTGTTCGCGGACAAGGTGAACCCGCGCGGAAAGCTGCCGTACCTCGTCTGGGGTGATCGCAAGCTCGAGGACTCGACGGCGATCCTGGAGGCGATCGACGCCGAGGGCAGTGGGCCGAAGCTGATTCCGTCGGATCCGAAGCTGGCCGCCGAGGCGGATCTGCTCGAAGACTGGGCCGACGAGTCGCTCTACTGGCAGGGCGTGTACGCGAAGTTCGCCGAGGAAGCGCAGTGGAAGAAGCTGCTGCCGGAGTTTCGGGCGCAGTTCCCGGCGATGTTGAGGCCGGTGGGGCCGCTGGTCGCGCGCCGTCAGACGCTGGCGAAGCTCGCCGCGCAGGGGCTGACCCGCAGAGCTCCAGCGCTGGTCCGGCGGGAATTCTCCCGGCACCTCGACTCGCTGGAAGTGCGCCTCGACGGCCGGCAGTGGCTGGTCGGCGACGCGATCTCGATCGCCGACGTCGCGGTGACCGCGATGCTGTGGCAGCTGCTGCCGCAGTACGCGCCGTGGCACGCCGCCGAAGTGGCCGCGCGCAGGCGCCTGACGGCGCTGATCGCTTCGGTTCGCACCGCCGCCAACGCCTGAGGTTCAGCCCAGGCCGGCGATCCACCCGGCGAGGTCGAGGGCAGAGACCACGCCGATCACCTCGCCCTGGCTCGACACGACCGGCAGACCATGCAGGTGGTGGACGGCCATCAGCTCGGCGGCCCTGGCGATCGGGGTGTGCTCGTTCACGCTCACGGTGACCGGCATCATCACGTCCCCGACCGAGGCCCCCGGCTCGTGGACGTGCAGCCCCTGCTCGGAGAGCGCGACCTCCGAGCGCCAGTCGCGGTTCAGCTCGAGGGTGTCGGCGCGCTCGTTCAGATCGGTGACCAGGTCCGTCTTCGAGACGATCCCGACCAGCCGCTCGTTGGAGTTCACCACCGGCAGCCGGCTCAGCCCGTTCTCCATCATCAGCCCGATCGCGGACTCGACGGTCATCTCGGGGCGGGCCAGCACCACCGAGCGGGTCATGATCTCCGACACCAGGCCCTTCTGCGCTTCGATCAGCGGATCGCGCCGCCTGGCTTCTGGTTCAGGTTGTTCGGTCTGCATCGCGGTGCTCCTCGTTGGAGTGAAGAAGGTGCAGCGGTCAGCGCTGCGAGGACTGGGCCCTGGGGGCAGCGCCGCTCTGGGTGTGGCAGCTCGCGCAGGTCGAGAGCAGCTGGCCGTAGATCGTGGCTCGCTCGATGGGCGGCGCGGCGTGCGCTCTCTCTCCGAGCGCGCGGATCCGGTTGGCGAGCGGCTTGAGCTCGGCATCGGCCTTCTGGCCGAGCGCCTTCGGCTCGAGCGGCGCGTCCGCGAGCGCCTCGGTGCCGGCCAGCCAGGCCGGATCAGAGGGGGTGGTCAGCCCCAGCCACATCCGCTCGACGGCCCACCCGTGTCGCGTCATCCGCGGCTGCGCGCCCGAGGCCGGCCCCGGGGGGCGGCTGTCGGACACCTGGGGTCCTCCGAGCGCGCGGTGGCACTCCGCGCAGGCGGCTCCGATCTCCCCCAGCCCCATCGCCGCGGTGGGGAGGTCGGGCGCGATGCTCGTCCGGGTGGCGATCGCGCGCAGCTTCTGCAGCGGCACGCGCCAGTCTTCGCTCATCTGCGGGCTCCACTCGGTCTTGCCCAACCACGCGGCGGCCGCCTTCGCCTCGGCGAGCTTTCCGCTCACGATTGCGGCTTTCATTTCAGTGGCCTTCGAGAAGTGATCCCCCATTCGCTTCTCGACGGTCGGGGTCTGTGGTTCGGGGGCTTGACTGAGGACGAGCACGGTCAGGATCAGACTTCGCATCAGCCTCTACGAGGCACCTCTCGTGCCGACGCAAGCGCTGCGCGTGCCGGTGCAACTGATCCGCCCGGTCACTTGCCGCGGCAGCTGTCGTCGACCGACGGCGGGCCGTACTTCCGCGCCTCGACGGTCGCGGGTCCGCGCGCAGGCACCTGCACGATGAAGAGGTTGTCGTATTCCTGATCGCAGATCTCTTTGGGCTTCGGCGCGCCCAGCTCCGCGACGAGGTCCGGCACGGTGTTGCTGTGTCCGACCACCACCACCGTCTGCCCCCGGTGGCGGGCGAGCACGCCTTGCGCGACCTGCTTTGGATGATCCGGCGCGCGCGCGTCGACGAGCTGGGTCGTGAGCCCGAGCCGGGCCGCCAGCGGCGCAGCCGTCGAGCGGGTGCGCGCGTAATCGGTGCTCAGGATCGCTGACACCGGCATTCCGCTGAGGGCTTCCACCAGCCGCTGCGCGCGGGCGGCCCCCGCCTCGGTGAGCGGCGGATCCCCCTTCGGCTCGGCGGCCTTCTCGGCGTGGCGGACGACGATCACGGTCGTGGTCGCCTCGGCCGCGGGGGGCGCTGGCCTCGGCCCGGCGCAGCCCGCGATCGCGACCACGACGAGCCAGAGGGCGCGGCGGGATGCTCCCCGGGTTCTGGCAGCCGGCGTTTCGATCATCGAGAACTCACCCACCGTCGCAGTACCACTCGCCCCGCGGGCAGTTGAGGACGAAGCAGCCGGTCGTGGCCGCCGTCAGACAACCGAGGAGCACCAGTCGCATGCGCCGAGATGTTGCCTCGGGGCGGCGCCAGAGACCAACCGCGGGATCCTTACGGCGGCGCACCCTGCGCCACCCAGTTCACGAGCAGTTGTTTCTCGGCGGCGTTCAGCGGCGCTCCCTTCGGCATCGCAAACCCCGCGCAGGGCGGGCTCGTCCCGGTGGCGAGGATCTTGTCGATCAGCACGCTCTGCGCCCGCGACGGCGCGCACCCCTGCACGCGGACCTTCCCCGCGCAGCCCGAGCTCGGCACCCCCACCAGGTTCGCCAGCGCGTTGCCGGACGTGAGGGTGAGGGCCGCCGCTGGAGCCGCGCCGGTGTGGCAGCCCATGTTGGTGCAGTTGGCGGTGAAGAGCGGCTGAACGTTGGCCGCGAGCGTGACCGTCGCCGAGGCGACTCCGAACGTCGCCGGCGCCGAGTTGCCTCCTCCGGGCGTCGGGTTCGAGACCACCACGTTGGCGGCGTTGCCGGCCGGAGCGGTGGCGATCAGCGCCGCCGGAATCGTCGCCGTCAGCTGGGTCGCGCTGCCGAAGACGACGGCGAGCGAGGTGCCGTTGAAGGTGACGGTGCTGGTGGAGACGAACCCGGTACCGGTGAGCTGCACCGTCACCTGGCCGCTGCCGGCCACCCGGCCGCAAGGGCTCAGAGCGGAGATCGCGGGCACCGGATTTCCGATCACCAGGTTCAGCGCGCCGCTGGTGCCTCCGCCGGGCGCGGGAGTCACCACCGTCACCGGGAAGATCCCTCCGGTCTGGGTGTCGGCCGCGGTCAGCGCCATCGCCAGCTGGGTCGCGCTCGAGAAGGTCGTCGGCCGCGCGCTGCCGCTGAACGTCGCGCTCGAGGAAGCGACGAAGCCGGTGCCGGTGATCGTGACCGTGGCCGCGCCCGAGCCGATCCCGAGCGAGGTCGGACTCAAGGCGCTGATCGTCGGAACCGGGTTGGCGGTGACCACCGCGAAGCCGAGGCTGTTGCTCGCGCCGCCTCCGGGGGCCGGGTTGGTGATCACCACCGGAAAGGTGCCGGCGACGGCCAGGTCGCTGCCCGGAATCGCCGCGCTCACCTGGGTGGCGCTCGCGAAGGTGGTCGGCCGCGCGACGCCGTTGAACGAGAGCACCGCGCCGGAGACGAAGCCGGTGCCGCCGGCGGTCAAGGTGAAGCCGGACGCTCCGGTGCTGGCGGTGGCCGGCGCCAGGGAGCCAAGGGTCGGCGCCGGGTTGGGCGTCTGGAGCACCAGGCTGACCGTGTTGCTCAGGTCATTATTGGGGTTGCGCACCTGTACCGGGTAGCTGCCCGCGGCCGTCGCCGGGATCGAGACCGAGAGGGTGGTGGCGGTGCAGCTGGTCGCAGTCAGCGTCCCGGCGTTGAAGAGCACCCGCGGCTGGGCCCCGGTGCAGTCGTAGTTCGAGCCGCTCACCCCGAGCACTACGGGCGAGCCCGCGATGGCAGGGTTGGGCGACAACCCGGTGATTGTCGGAGTGGTGATCACCACCGCCTGCAGCTGCCGGGCGCCGCTGGTGCCTCCACCCGGCGCGGGATTGACCACCGTCACCGCCGAGCTGCCCGCCGTGGCGATCGTCGGCAGCTGGGCGGTCAGCGCGGTGCTGCTGACGAAGGCCGTCGGCACCGGGCTGCCGTTGAAGTGAACCGACGACGAGCTGTTGAAGTTGGTGCCGCTGAGGCTGAGGGTGAAGGGCGCGCCCCCGGTGCCCACCGAAGCCGGAGAGATCGCCGCGAGGGTCGGGATGGGATTGGTGACGTCGAAGCTCAGCGCGTTGCTGTTGCCTCCGCCGGGCGCCGGGCTGAAGACGGTGAGTTGGTGCGACGCCGACATCCCGAGGTCGGCGGCGGTGAGGGTGACGTCCAGCCGGGTGGCGCTGACGAAGGTGGTCGGGATCGCGGCTCCGTCCAGTCGCGCCTGGCTGGTGGCGAGGAATCGCGCGCCTACCACCTGCACCACCGTGTCGGCCGAGCCCACCGGCGCCGAGGCAGGCGTGGCCTGGGTGAGCGTGGGCACCGGGTTGCCGCTGATCACGGTGAACGGTGTCGCGGTGGTCACCCTCAAGCCTCGCAAGGTGACCGCGATCATCCCGCTGCCTGCGTCGGGCGGGACCTCGGTTTCCAACGTGCCGCCGTCGCCCCCCCGCACCGGTGCCGCCACTCCGTTGAACTCGACCAGGTGGTCGGCGGCAATGGGCGAGAAGCCGGAACCGGACAGCGTCACCACCGTGCCGATGGATCCGGAGGACGGCGCGAAGCCAGAGATCGCCAGCGGCGTGCCCAGCGGCGCGCCATCGCAGATCCAGCCGGCCAGCTCGGCCAGCGCGACGTCGTCGAGGTAGGGACCCCCCAAAGGCATCCGCGCGGGCGCGTCGGGCAGCAGGCGCTGGAAGAAGAGGCTCGCGCCGGGATCGCCGGGCTTGATCCTCAGCACCATCGGATCGCCCATCGCCGCCTTGTTGACCGTCGCCGCCCACAGCTCGGCGGGCGTCGAGAACGTCATCCCTCCCGCCCCGGTCGCGTGACAGCCCGACGCGCTGCAGGTGGTGGGGCGCTGGGAGGAGAACGAGCGGCCGAAGACGTCGCTCAGGGTGGGGTGCGGAGCGGTTGCACACCAGTTGGTTCCAGCGTCGGTGCCGCCGTCCGCGCCGCCATCGGGCTTCGGCGGGGTGACGACCTCCCCGCTACAGCCGCCGACCAACAATCCAATCCACAGCCACTGCCGAGCAAACGCAGGCCACACCCTTGAGCTCCTTGGTTGATTCGCGCCAGGGCCGAAGACTCTAACAACAGCCGCCGGGGCTTCGTCTCCTCGCACTTTGGCGGAGGGCCGACTACCTCCGCCGGGGCGACCCGGGCTACTCGAACTGGGT
>JAGSPQ010001034.1 GCA_018262385.1 Myxococcaceae bacterium
GCCAGGATCGCCGACTCGCTGCTGGCGGCCGAAGACCTCGCGCTGGCGAAGCCGGAGCGCGCCGCCGGATGACCATCACCGAAGTCCAGGTCGGCGAGCTGCTGCGCACCAAGAAGATCATCGTCTGCTGCGGCGCCGGTGGAGTCGGCAAGACCACCACCGCCGCCGCGCTCTCGCTCGCCGCCGCCCGCGCCGGCCGCCGGGTGCTGGTGCTCACCATTGATCCGTCGAAGCGGCTGGCCGAGACGCTCGGGGTCTCGCGCAACCCGCCCACCCCGGTGGCGATCCCCGCCGATCGCCTCGCCGCGGCCGGGATCCGTGCCCCCGCTTCCCTCGACGCGTGGATGCTCGACCCGAAGCTGGTCGCCGACGAGTCGGTGCGCCGGCTGACCAAGAACCCGGCCGACGCCGAGCGGGTGCTGGGCAACCGCATCTACCAGCAGCTGTCGGCGATGGTGGCGGGGATGCACGAGTACACCGCGATGGAGGCGCTCCACCGGCTGGTCAGCGAAGGCCGCTACGACCTGGTGGTGCTCGACACCCCGCCCTCGCGCCACGCGCTCGACTTCCTCGAGGCGCCCCGCCGGCTCTCGAAGCTGATCGAAGGCCGGGCGATCCAGGCGTTCCTCCCGAAGGCGGACAGCATCGTCACCCGCGCCGCCTCGAAGGTGATCCAGAAGATCCTCGGCGCCGTCTTCGGCGAGGAGTTCGCGACCGAGCTGGTGACGTTCATGAGCCTGTTCTCGAGCATCTTCACCGCGCTCAACATGGACGTGAACACGATGCGGACCTTCTTGAGCGGGCCCGACGTGGCGTTCCTCCTCGTCACCTCGCCGGCGCCTTCGACCCTCGCCGAGGCCCACTTCTTCCAGGACAAGACCCGCGAGCTGCAGCTGCCCTTCAAGGGGTTCGTGTTGAACCGCAGCCGGGCGCGCAACAACGATCGCCGCTTCCCCGACGAGACCATCTTCGCCCCGCCCGCCAGCAGTGAAGCCAAGGGCGCGCTGGGGAAGCTGCAGACCCTCGCCCGCACCGAGCAGGACGCGGCGGTCAAGGACAACACCCTGCTGGGCGAGCTGCGGGTTCGCGCGGGATCCGGCGCGACCGCCATCGCGATCCCCGAGCTTCCGCAAGGGGCAGACGACATGGGCACACTGATCACCGTGGCCGACGTGCTCGCTGCTTCCTGAGGTGGGGGGCCGGGCATAGGATGCGGGCCCTGCGATCTCCTTCACGAGGTAGCCAGGCTTGACCAACCCGAAAGCGGCCGCGGGAGCCGGGGGCGATTCCCCGGTCAACACCAACCCCACCGCCCAGTCTCCCCAGCCGCCAGCGATTGCCCCCCTCGCCGCGGCAGCCCAGCCGGCCGGGGTGGAGCTCCACACCGTGATCAGCGTCCCCCCTCCGCTGCCGGCCCGGCCCCTGGCCCAGCTGCCGAGCGCCGAGGCGGAGGCCGACATCCACCCCGTGATCGGCCCGCCCGGCGCCAAGGCCCCTTCCCAGCCTCCGGCGGTGAAGAGCCCCTCGCAGATCACCGGCGGCGCGGCGAAGACGCCCTCGCAGATCACCAGCAAGGCGAGCAGCTCGTCCGCCTTCACCCAGCAGGGGCTGCAGCCGGTGCAGGACCTCGGCCCCGGCACCCGCATCCACCAGCGACGTGCGGCTGGGCCGCCGGGTGGCGATCAAGTTCCTCCACACCCAGTCCGAAGATCTCGCCAAGCGCTTCATCCTCGAGGCGCGCACCACCGCCGCCTGCAGCCACGAGAACATCGTCACCATCTTCGAAGTCGACGCCTGGCAGGGCTCGCCCTTCATGGTGTTCGAGTACATCCACGGGCAGACGCTGACCAAGCTGATCCCCGAGGGCAAGCCGCTGCCGCCGCCGCGGGTGGTCGAGCTGATGGTGCCGGTGGTCCGGGCCCTCGCCTTCGCCCACACCCAGGGCATCGTCCACCGCGACCTGAAGCCGGACAACGTGATGGTCACCGACTCCGGAGTGACCAAGGTGCTCGACTTCGGAATCGCCAAGGTGCTCCTGGGCGACGAGAAGGCGCCGGAGTACGTCGCCCGCCCCCGTCCGCCCAGCTCCTCGATGGAGGACCACAGCACCGCCGAGCTCACCGGCCAGGGCGCGATGATGGGCACGCTGGCCTACATGGCGCCCGAGCAGTGGGGAATCGGGGTGCCGATCGATCACCGGGCCGACATCTGGTCGGTGGGGATCATGCTGTTCAAGATGCTGGCCGGAAAGCACCCGCTCGAGCCGCTGCGGGGCCAGCAGCTGATGGTCACCGGGATGCTCAACGAGCCGATGCCGAAGCTTTCCACCCTCGCCCCCGACGTTCCGTCGTTGCTGGCCGAGGCGGTCGACCGCTGCCTGCTCAAGCACAAGGACAAGCGCTGGCCCGACGCGGTGTCGCTGCTGCGCGCGCTCGAGCCGTACCTGCCCGGCCGCTACACCCGCGAGCTGAAGATCGACGAGAGCCCCTACGCGGGCCTCAGCTCTTTCCAGGAAGCCGACGCCGACAAGTTCTTCGGCCGTGGAATGGAGGTGGCCGCGCTGGTCAACCGGCTGCGCGAGCGGCCGATCATCGGGGTGGTGGGCCCCTCGGGCGCCGGCAAGTCGTCGTTCGTCCGCGCCGGCCTGGTGCCTGCGCTCAAGCGCTCGGGGGAGCCGTGGGAGGCGCTGGTGCTTCGTCCCGGCCGCAGCCCGCTCGCCTCGCTCGCCGGGCTGATTGCTCCGATGGTGAGCACCTCGGCCTCGGTCGCCGACGAGCTGGCCGAAGAGAAGAAGCTCACCGTGCGCCTGGCCGCCGAGCCCGGCTACGTCGGGTCGGTGCTGCGGGCCCGCGCGCGCCGCGAGAAGAAGAGCATGCTGGTGTTCGTCGACCAGTTCGAGGAGCTCTACACCCAGATCCAGGACCCGGCCGAGCGCAAGGCGTTCACCGCCTGCCTGTCGGGGATCGCCGACGACGCCACCGCGCCGATCCGGCTGGTGCTGTCGATCCGCTCCGACTTCCTCGACCGGGTCTCCGAGGATCCCCGCTTCATGGCCGAGCTCACCCAGGGGCTGACCTTCCTCACCGCCCCCGGCCGCGACGGCCTGCGCGACGCGATCGTCCAGCCCGCCGAGCAGGCCGGCTACAAGTTCGAGAATCCCGAGATCGTCGACGACATGCTCAAGCACCTGGCGAGCACCCAGGGAGCGCTGCCGCTGCTGCAGTTCGCCGCCCAGCAGCTGTGGGAGAACCGGGATCCGGCGCGCAAGCAGCTGACCCGGCTGGCCTACGAGGCGATCGGCGGCGTCGCCGGAGCGCTGGCCAGCCACGCCGAAGCGGTGCTCGCCCGGTTGAACCCGGCCGCGCTGCCGCTGGTGCGGACGATCCTGCTGCGGCTGATCACTCCCGACCGGACCCGCGCGATCGTCTCGCTCGACGAGCTGCGCGAGCTCAACGCCAACCCCGCCGAGGTGCAGAAGCTGGTCGACGAGCTGGTGCAGGCGCGCCTGCTGGTGGTGCAGACCGGCAGCGGCGCGGCGACGGTCGAGATCGTCCACGAGTCGCTGCTGCACAGCTGGCCCACCTTGAGGCGCTGGCTGGAAGAGAGCGGCGAGGACGCGGCCTTCCTCGACCAGCTGCGGGTCGCCGCCCGGCAGTGGACCCAGAACGACCAGGACCACCACCTGCTGTGGCGCGGCGAGCTGGCCGAAGAGGCGACGCGGTTCCAGCGGCGCAACCGCAGCGAGCTG
>JAGSPQ010000246.1 GCA_018262385.1 Myxococcaceae bacterium
CAGCTTCTCGAGGGCGACCGCGGCCCCGAGCAACCCGAACCCCAGCGCGAACAGGAAGCCGGCGACCGGGATCCAGCGGAAGAACGGCGGGTGGTAGGTCATCACCAGCTTCCGGAAGTGCGAGAGCAGCGAGCCCAGGCGGTACCCCGAATCCACCCGCGGGTCCTTCATCTCGATCTGCGCGGTGCAGGTCCGATCGGTGAGCCAGCGGAGCGCGACGTCGAGGTACAGATCGTGCCCCGCGAGGGCGCCGGCGGCCCGCGCGATCTCGCCGCGAATCAGTCGAAAGCTGTTGAACATCGGCACGAACGGATCCGCCACCACCCACGCCGTCAGCCGCTTGGCCAGCCGCGAGGACGCGTTGCGCCACCACCGCGAGTGCACCGCCGAGGAGGAAGCCGCGTAGCAGATGTCGAAGCTGCGCGGCAGCGTGGCCTCGAACAGGGCCGGCACCCGAAACGGGTCGTGCTGGCCGTCCTCGTCCATCGTCACCACCCAGTCGCCTGAGGTGTGGAGCATCCCCGCGGCGGTCGCGGCGTGCTGCCCCGAGTTCTTGGCGAGGTGAATGATGCTGATCCACGGCCGCTCGCGCGCGAGCGAGCCGAGCAGTGCGGCCGAGCCATCCGCCGGCTCGTCGCAAACGAAGATCACCTCGATCAGGCGAACCGAGGCTCCCGACGACTCGAGCTGCGCGCGGAAGGCCTCCTGGCGGGCCACCAGCTCGGCGAGGTGCTTCTCGCCGCGGTAGACCGGCACCACGAACGAGAGCGAGAGAAACGCATCGGTCATCGGGCCCGCGAATATCACGCTCGCCCGCCGCCGCGATCACGGAACTGCCGGCTGATCAGCCCCGCCCGCCGGTGGCACTTCGACCTTCGGCTTCTTCTTCGCGAGCGTGATTCCCCCGCGCCGCTCGACCAGCTCGAAGTCGCCCCCGGCGAGCGCGCCCTGCCCCTGCGCGACGCCGACGTCTCCCGGCAGGTCCGACCAGAGCAGGTAGTCGCAGCCCGCGGCGCCCCACCCCAGCGGCCAGTTCTCCAGAATCACCGACGTGGTGTGCGACATGACGCGATCGGAGGTGCAGAGCTTCACCGTGCTGGGCACCTTCTTGATCACTTCCTGCAGGTCGCGCTCGCGCTGGCGATCTTCCGCGCTCGGCGCCTTGAAGGGGACGTCTCCAAAGCCGCCGCGAATCGAGCCGCGCGGCGAGTAGGCGCCCCACTGAATCGTGGCGACGAGCGAGGCGCAGAGCATCGCGATCGTCGCGGCGCGCCGCTTCAGCTGCCCTTCCGCGGTCGTGCCGTAGAGGCCGAGCACGATCACCGCCGCCGGGAACATGTACGCCGCCCAGTTGGCCACGTACTGGAAGCTGATCTGAATCGTCGGCATGTACTCGGTCGAGAGCAGGGTGACGAAGAACCCGGGGAGCATCAGGATCCAGAGCAGCGGGCGCCGCATCGGCAGGAAGGCCAGCGGCGCGAAGATCTGCGCCACGTACCGCGCCTTCTCCCATTTGAGCAGCGAGACGCCCACGTACCCCGGGTTGGAGACCAGCGTCGCGAGGATCGACCCGAAGCCCTGCGCCTCGTCGGGCGCGTAGAGGTTCTTGTACATCCCCGCGAACGAGGTGTTGGTCATCAGGAAGAAGCGCAGGGAAACGAAGTAGACGGTCGCGATCACCACCGCCGCGATTCCCGTCTTCGGCCGGTGTCCCGACAGCAGCAGGAAGAGCCCGAGCGCGGTCAGGCCGATCGACACGTCTTCCCGGGTGAGAATGGCCAGGGCGAAGAAGACCCAGAACAGCACCCACTTGCGGTACTCGACCGAGGCGATGGCGCAGATGACGAACGCCGCCGCGATGTGCTGCGGGTGGTAGTCGTAGAACTGGGCCGACTGCATCGGAGCGTAGAGCAGCCAGGCCAGCCCCACCGCGAAGGCGATCGGAATCGAGAGCCGGCTGCGCGCGAACAGGTAGAGCGGGATCGTGGTCGCGCCGATGAAGACCGCCTGGATCAACAGCAGTGTCGTCGCCACCGGCCGCAAGGCGTAGATCGGCAGCAGGTAGAACACCGCCAGATCGGCGTGGTTGCTGGTGAGATCGCTCCAGTTCGCGCTCAGGCCCATCGGTGGCATCGCCAGCCACCGCCCGTGCAAGGTGCAGGCGAAGACGCTGTCGTAGTCGCCGAGGTCCATCGCGTAGGTCGCGAACCGCTGGTGCGCCCACACCGCCCACACCGCCAGGAACACGGTCTGTGCGGTGGCGAGGATCAACAGCGCGGCGAAGGTCGCCCGCGGGTTGGAGAAGAAGCGCGTCACCAGCGAGTGCAGGCCCGAGGTGAGGAATTGAACCCGCGCTGACAGGGGCGGCCGGGCGTCCCACGCCCCGAGGCTCACCCGCATCAGCCGCTCGAAGGCGATCACGAACAACGTCAGCAGCAGCGCCGTCTCGACGTCGGCGGCCATCGAGTGATGGAGCAGCGCCACCAGAATCGGCAACACGATGATCGGGCAGCACAGGCCCACCCACCACTCGAGGGCGGGAACGGATCGCTCCGGATCTTTCGCGACCAGCACCGTGCCCCAGCCGATGGCGAGGACCGCGCTGCCGAGCACCAGCCCGAGCACGAGGTGCCGCTCGGCAGAGGGCATCAGGTTGGCGCTGAAGAAGTCCCGTTGGAAGGTGAGCAGCACGCTCGCCAGCGTGTGGAACAGGGTCCCAACGATGACGCCGAAGGCGAAGACGACTCGAACGACTCGGGCGAGCACAGCGCCGACTAACATAGGACCCTGCACCTTGCCATCGAGCTGCGAGCCGACTAAGCGCGCGCAGAGTGTCCGAATCGCGCGCTGAGCCACACCCCGCACGGCAGCTCTTCGCAGCGGCAGAAGAGCTCGCACCGTCCCCGTCGCGGGAGACGCTGCTCAGCCGCTTGTCACAGTACCGCCAGGCCGCGTTCGTGGGTTTGTCGTCGCTGGCGCCGCGCCAGGAACTGCACACCTGGTCGTCGCTGCTGGTGGGGCTGCCCCCGCTGCCCGAGGGCGCCGCGGCGGTGCTCGCCAGCACCACCGACGATGCGGTGCTCGATGACGACGCGCTGGGGCTGGCGGTCGTCCACGCCCGCGCCGGAGCGGGTGAGGTGTTGCGCCTGATCGAGGCGCTCGCCCAGGCCCGAAACCTCGAGGCCCATCGCCGGGTGGTGCGCGGCGCGAATGGGTTCGTGTTGAGCCTGGCCGTGATGGCGCTGATCGCGACGGGCGCCTCGAAGGCGATGGCTCCGGCCGATCTCGCGAAGGGAAAGCCGTGGCGAGCCAGCAGCAAGATGTTCGATTGCCACCCGGAGCAGATCGACTGCGGCGGGGCGCGCACCGCGATCTTCTTTCACACCGTGATGGAGAAGGAGCCGTGGGTCGAGATCGATCTCGGCACGCCGACCCGGTTCAGCGCGGTGACGGTGCGCAACCGGAGCGACGCCGCCCGGGAACGCGCGGTCCCGCTGGTGCTCGAGGTGGGCGACGACGCCAGGACCTGGCGCACGCTGGCGGAGCGGGCGGTCGAGTTTCGGGTGTGGAAGGCGAAGTTCGAGCCGATCACCGCGCGCTACGTCCGCCTGCGGGCGAAGAACCAGACCTACCTGCACCTGGATGCGGTGCAGGTGCACCCCTGACGATTACGCCGTCAGCGGCTCGAGCCCCATCATCGCGAAGGTAGAGCGGCCCCGCTTCGGGTGGGACTTGATCAGGCTGTGGTGGACGACGCGGAACTTCGCGCGCTCGGCGAGGGCGATGTAGCCCTCGGGCTTCCGGGGGTACTTGCCGCGGTCGAGCCGCGCGAACAGGTTGCTCAGGTGATGGCCGCGAACGTACGTCGGGTCGACGGTCGCCACCCGCTTGAGCCCGGGGGACTTCGCGAGCATCGACAGCAGGTCGAGGACGTCGGAGTCGGACAGGTGGTGCAGCAGCCCGCTGAGCATCACCCGGGCCGGCCGCAGCCGCTCGAGGTCGGCCGCTTCGAGGCGGCGCTCCTCGAAGTGCACCCGCTCGCGCCCAGCCGCCCGCTTGTGCGCGGCGCGAAGGGCGATCGGGTCGGTGTCGAACCCGTGGAAGGAACGAAACTGGGTCAGGTGGTTGAGCGCGTCGCCGGTGCCGCACCCGACGTCGACCACCACGTCGTCCGGGCCGACGTCGAGCACCCGCCAGACGGGGCTGTTGTCCACGCCGCCGACGACGAACGGTCGCACGACCTCGTAGACGAACGGGTGACCCATCACGCGCTGATAGACGGCCGAGATCATGGCGGCGCATTTGCCACAGTCCGGCGCCGGCAGACAAGGCCGGAGCCAGCATGAGGTGCGTCGCCACTCACCAATCCCGGCGTGACACGCGGCGCGGGGCGCGCTTGGCTCTCCCCGGTGCCCTCCCCTTCCCCGTTCACCCTTCGGCTGGAAGCCAACGGCGCGCTGCTCTACGACCGGCGGGCCCATCAGTACTTCCCGCTCACCGCCGCCGAGAGCTTCCTCCTTTGCGCGGTGCAGGAGGTCGCGCTGCCCAAAGCGCTCACGCACCTGACCAAGGCGGTGGGCGCCAGCGAGGCCGCGCGGACGGTCGAGCAGCTAACCGAGTCGGGCGAGCTGAGCGCGGAAGGCCAGTTCACCGGCCGAGTCGTCGACTCCGCGAAGGTGGCGGGGGCGTGGGGCGCTCCGCTGGTCGCGCACCTGGGGATGACGCTCGCGTGCAACTTCGCCTGCAACCACTGCTACTCGAGCTCGGGAAAGCGCGCGGCCGACGAGCTGACGCTGGCCGAGATCGAGGCGGTGATCGAACAGCTCGCCGCGATGGGCTGCCAGAAGCTGGTGCTGGGCGGAGGCGAGCCGTTTCTGCGCGAGGACCTGCCGGCGGTGGTGCGCAGCGCCGACGCCTACGGCATCGACTGCTTCGTCCACACCAACGGCTCGAAGCTGACCGCGAAGCTGCTCGGTGCGCTCTCGCAGTGCCCGCCGGTGGCGCTGGCGGTGAGCCTCGATGGCCCCGACGCCGAGACCAACGACGCGATCCGCGGCGCCCACGCCTTCGAGCGGGCGATGAAGGGGATCGCGACGCTGGCGAAGAGCTACGCGCCCGGCTTCAACCTCTCGGTGACGATCACTCCGAAGAACGCGGCGCTCGCGCCGAAGATGGTCGAACTGGCCCACGCGCACGGCGCGAAGGTGCTGCTGCTCCGCCCGGCGTATCCCGCGGGAGAGGCGATGGCGGAGCCGGGGCTGATCTGCGATCGCGACACCTTCGCCCGCGCGATCGATCTCGCCCGGGTCCGCGCCAGGGAGCTGGGCGTGACCGTCGACGCGCCCCACCCGCACGAGCAGGGCGTGCCCGACTTCGAGGGCTTCGGCTGTGTCGCCGCGCGGGTGGTGATGGGGATCGATCCCCGCGGCAACGTCACCCCCTGCCTCAACCTCCCCGAGAACTTCACCGCCGGAAACGTGCGGACCGCGGGGCTGCTGAAGCTCTGGCGCGGCGGCCGCCCGTTCGTCTCGGTGCGCGCCCAGACCGCCAACGCCCAGTGCAACAGCTGCCGCCACTACGACACCTGCCGCGGCGGCTGCCGGGTTCGATCGCTGTTCGCCGGAAACGGGCTCAACGGCCCCGACAGCTGGTGCCACTACGAGCCGAAGTCCGATTCTCCTTCCCCTTCACCCACCCAAACCGAGAGCCGCCCATGACCGTTGGAAAAGCCACCAGAGCGAATCGCAAGCCCATCACCACCGGCTGTGGCGCAGGCACCGGCAAGGTCTCCGGCGACAAGAAGCCGGCCCGCCCGGCGGTCTCGACCGGCTGCGGCGCTTCGGGCGGCGGAGGCTGGAAGCCGAGCACCAAGCCGAAGGCGGGCGGGAAGACGACCGGCCTGTCCGAGCGCACCGCCTCCCAGCTCGACAAGGCGAAGAGCACCGCCGACCGCAAGGCGGTCTCGACCGGCTGCGGAGCGTCGACTCCCTCCCGCCCCGCGCCGAAGCCCAAGCCGGCGCCGAAGACCGTCTCGACCGGGTGCGGAGCTTCGACCCCGTCCCGCCCCGCGCCGAAGC
>JAGSPQ010000247.1 GCA_018262385.1 Myxococcaceae bacterium
GGGTCAGGCTTCGAAGGAAAGCTCGGCGTCGAGCGGCAGCAGCGGGCAGCCGGCTGCGGGCGCGGCGGACGGTTCCGCGACTGCGGCGGCCGGCAAGATCGCGCCCACCGGCGCCAGCACCGGTCAGGGAATTGGGTCGGGCCTCGCCGGGCTCGGGTCGCTCGGCGGCGCAGTGGGCGCGGGAAGAGCCACGAACAGCTCGCCCACCAGCGCGCAGGTCGCGCTGGCGAATCAGCGCATCGAGGTCCGCAACGGCAAGAACCAATGGCAGCCGGCCGTCATCTCGTTGGGGATGGTCGGCGCCGGGATCGCCGTCCTGCTGCTGGCCGACGCGATCAACGGGGTCTTCATCGGAGAAGGCACCGACTCCCAGAACCCGACCGAGTTCAACCGCTGGTCCTGGCTCTTCGGCGTCGATGGGATGCTGTCGTGGTGGGCGCGCTTCGACTACCAGTTCCACACCGGGTACCACGGCTTCACGCTCGACAGCGCGTACCTGCGCAGCCCGACGGATCGCGGAAGTCCGATTCACGCCGACCTGACCGGCCACTTCGTCGGAACCACCCTGCGCTGGGGGCTGGTGCGCGCCTCCGCGTCCTACCTCGGGGCATACGGCTCGGTGCTGAAGGGGATCGCCGAGACGCTGCGCCCGGTGGGAGACAAGGACTTCGTCGCGTCCGAGTCCCAGGTCTTCTCCGGGTTCGAGTACTCGATCGGGCTGCAGGTGTGGCAAGGCCTGCTGTCTCCGTACTTCGAGTACCGCTTCACCGCGCTGCAGCCGATGCACCCCGTCGACACGCTGACGGGCAAGGGAGTGCTCACCGAAGGCTTCCTCCACCTGCCGTCGTCGGGCACGTTGGTGATTGGGAACACGTTCAACTTCTCCGGCCTCTTCGCTTCGAAGGGCCCGCTGCGGCGCAGCCTGATCGTCGACATCTCCGCGCCCATCTCCCGCCTCGGGGTGGTGACCAGCGGGTTGCGGGTCAGCGTCGGGTACACCATCAGCTGGTTCTGAGAGACCGACATGCGCTCGATCAAGACCTGGTCTCTCTTCGCCGCGGCGATCACGCTCGTCGCCGCCGCTTGCGACAACAAGCCCCGGTCCGACCGGTTCTATGTCGCGAGCTCGGCGGTGCTCTGTCTGCAACCGACCATCCTTCCCTACCACGCCACGCCGGTGTCGAGTCTCTTCTGCCAGTACTTTTCGGCAGAGGCGTCGCCGTGTCAGGGCGCTCTTCAGTACGTCGACGACTGGGCCGACTGCTGGAAGATCGTGGACCAGTGCCTGACCGGGCAGCGCTGCCCGGTGACCCCCGACCAGCTCGCGGGCCGGCCGCTGGTCGACCTGTCGACGGGTCGGATCGTGACCGGCGGGGTGCAGGCCTGCCTCCACACCTCGACTCCCCCGCCCACGCCGACCTTTCCCCTCGGCGCCGACATCTGCGGTGGCCCCGATCAGCACCAACTGGCGCGCTGCACGACGGCGGGGCTCCAGACCACCGACTGCTCGTTCGACGCGGGCAAGGCCGCGGGGGGCGTTCAACACATCTGCTTCGAGAGCAATGGCAAGGCAGCGTGCTGGAACGGTGCGAACTGCGGAACGAGCTGGAGCGGGGTCGCCTATGGGTGCGCTTCGGCAACCGCCTTTTGTCTCCTCGACCTGGGGCGAACCGGAACCTGCTGCCGCTCGGGGATGGAGTGCGGGGCACCCGCAGCTCCAGCAGTGACGTGTGCGGACCAGACGGGCTGTCTCGACGGCGGCTACCTCTTCGTCGACTGCACCAGCGGGTTCCAGACTCCTCGAATCGCAGACTGCCGAAGGCTCGGAGGCAGCTGCGTCGCCGGAAGCGCAACTGCCCGTTCCCGATGCCGGTTGCCGAAGTCGGCGTGCGACGCCGGAGTCCAATCTCTGCCGGAGTGGGTCGAATGCGCGCCTTAGCGTTCTGCCTGCTGCTGCTCGGAAGCTCTGCCTGGGCGCAGCGGGCGAAGGGAATCGAAGCCAACTCGGTGGAGCTCGCCGTCGGAGTGAACCTCCGGGGGGGCTTCCTCGGCACTGACGTGCTCACCGCGCCGCTGCTGGCCAACGGCGACCGAGCCGGAAGCGCGGGGCTGGGACTCCACTTCCGGATGAACAAGCTGCTCGGAAACGTGCTCAAAATCGGCGTTGCCTTCGGAGGGCTGGCCGACATCGGCGGCCCGAAGCCGAACGTCTCGCTGATCGAATGGCGGCCGCTCACCACCTTCGTTCGCGCCAACATGGGGCGAGAGGACGGGCAGGGATTCTTCCTCGAGCTCATTCCACTCGGGGTTTCGCTGTTCTCCGCGACCGTGACGTATCCCGGGACGACCGGGTCGGGCGGCTCCACGCCGGCGGTGGCGATCGTGGCGACCACCTCGTACAGCTCGTACCGCTTCGGAGCGCAGGCGGGGTACCGCTGGCGCGGGCTCGAGTTCAGTGGCGGGTTTCAATTTGCCCTGGGAGGCCGGGTGACCGTGATGGAGCTGGGTACCTCGATCGCGTTCTACTTTTTCCCATGGTGAACCGCGCCGGGTGGCTGGCGTTGATGCTCGCGCTGCCCGCGTGGGCCGGCTCGGGCACCAGCGACTCCGGGGGCCGCGAAGTGCTCGCCGAGCAGGCGTTCGAGGGCGGGGTGGCGCAGCTGTGGGCCGTCTCCACTGGCTTCAATGTTTCACTCAAGCTGCTCAACCCGACGAAGGTGCGGGTGCGGGCGCATGTCCTGGTGACGCTCGAGTGCAGCGTGAAGAAGCCGACCACGGTGACGAAGACAGTGGTGCTCCAGGCCGCGCCCGGGAAGAACGACGACTTTGGAAACACCGTCGACTGCCCCGGCTTGTCGCCGCGCACCGGCCACCAGGCGAAGGGGCGCCTCGTGCTCGGAGAGGAGAAGTGGATCGGCGACTGTCTGATCCAGACGAACGGACAGCTGAAGCTGCCAGCGGTCACTCCGGTCAGCAGCGCCACAGGAATCACCGCGCTTCATTTCAAGGGCAAGACCACCCAGACCATCCGGATGGACACGCTCGAGCAGCAACTGTCGCTCGACGCGGGAGTTGGGCAGGCGGTGGCGTTCGACCCGGCGTGGACCGAGAAGATCGCCGAGCTCATCTGCAAAGGAGCCGTGGACGAGACGAAGGGGGACGACCTCTCGCTTGCCGGGGCGAGGAATGCGCTCGCGGAGGCATTCAAGCGAGCGGACACCGACTACTGCGCGAAGAACCCGGCCAGATGCCGCACGCGCACGGTGGGCCCGCCGCGCCCGTGAGTCACCCCTGGTCGCGACCAGCTCGTCGTACCCGTATTTAGTTCGGTTCCCGCGCGCGCCCCTGTCATCATCCGCGCCGCTCGAAGTGCACGCCCTCCTCCTCCTCACCGCGCTGGCAGCCGCCGCCCCGGAACCCGAGCTCCGCTGGGGCGCCGACGCCCAGGGTGGCGCGCCGTACGTCTTCCAGGATCCGACCGATCCGAACCACCTGATCGGCTTCGAGGTCGAGCTCGCCGGCGCGCTCGGCAAGAAGCTCGGCCTGCGCGCCCGCCCGATCCAGGGCCCGTGGGACAAGCTGCTCGAGCTGCTCGAGCGGGGCGACTTCGACCTCGCGCTCAACGGCATCGAGGTCGCCGCCGAGAAGAAGCGGGTCGCGCTGCTCAGCCGCCCGTACTTCTCCGCCCCCGAGCGGCTGACCATCCGCCGCGGCGACGCCAACGCCCCCCGCACCCTCGAGGCGCTCAAGGGGCGGCAGGTCGGCACGCTGCCCGGCTCGATGGCCGAGCGGATCCTCACCCGCGCCGGCGCCGAGGTCCGCACCTACGAAGGCGGGCAGGACGAGATCTACGCCGACCTCAAGCTCGGGCGCACCGACGCGGTGCTGCTCGATGCGCCAATCGCGATCTTCTACGCAGAGATCGACTCCGACTTCGAGAACGTCCCCGGTGAGTTCGGCAGCGTCGAGTACGCGGTCGCCTTCCGCCTCGGCGACGAAGAGCGCCAGGCCCAGGTCAACGCCGCGCTCGAGGCGCTGATCCGCGACGGCACCCTGCGCGCGCTCTACGAGCGGTGGGGCCTGTGGAGCCCGGAGGTCGCCCGCCTGCTCGGCGATCCGGATCTCAAGCCGCGCAGTCCCCCCGAAGAGCTGATGCGGTGGCGGGCCGCGGTCGGGAAGCTCCCTCCCTTCTGGGAACGGGTCCGCACCCGCTATCCCCAGGTGCTGCCGCTGTTCCTCAAGGGCGCGGGGCTGTCGCTCGCGGTCTCGCTGCTCGCGATGGTGCTGGCGATCGTGCTCGGGGTCGCGCTCGCGATGGGCCGCCGCTACGGGCCGACGGTCGTCAGCGTCGCCTGCGTCGCGTACATCGAGTTCTTCCGCGGCACCCCGCTGCTGATTCAGCTCACCATGGTCTACTTCGGCCTGCCCGAGCTGGGGGTGAAGCTGTCCCCTTTCGTCGCCGGGGTGGTCGCGCTCGGGCTCAACTACGCCGCCGCCGAGGCCGAGAACTACCGCGCCGGGCTCGAGAGCGTCCCCGCCGGCCAGCTCGAGGCCGCCACCGTGCTCGGCTTCTCGCGGCTGCAGTCGCTGCGCTTCATCGTCGCGCCCCAGGCGGTGCGAATCGCGATCCCCCCGATGACCAACGACTTCATCGCGCTGCTCAAAGACAGCTCGCTGGTCTCGATCGTCACCCTCACCGAGCTGACCAAGACGTACACCACCCTCGCCAGCTCGATGCGCGATCACCTCGGCCTCGGGCTGCTGGTCGCGCTCGTCTACCTGCTGATCGGCCTGCCCTTCGCCCAGCTCGCGCGGGTGGTCGAGCGCCGCTTCGCCCGGCACCTCAAGCGGGGGCTGGCATGACCCTGAAGGTCACCGGCGTGGTCCGCCACTATCCCGGCAACCCCGAGCCCACCCTGAAGGAGCTGTCGTTCGATCTCCCCGAAGGCACCCTCACCGCGCTGCTCGGCAAGAGCGGAGCGGGCAAGTCGACCCTGCTGCGCTGCGTGATGGGGCTCGAGCCGTTCGAGAAGGGGACGATCGAGATCGACGGAGTGGTGATCCGCGGCACCACCGAGTCGACCGCCGCCGAACGGCACCTCGCGCTCGCCCGCGCCCGCGAGCGGCTGGGCCTGGTGTTCCAGAACTTCGAGCTGTTCCCCCACCTGTCGGTGATCGACAACTGCACCCTCGCGCTGATCAAGGTGAAGCGGCAGCCCGAGGCGGCGGCGAAGGCGAAGGCCCGCGAGGTGCTGGTGCAGCTGGGCCTCGAGCACCGGATCGACGTCTGGCCCGAGCAGCTCTCGGGTGGGCAGAAGCAGCGGGTCGCGATCGCCCGCGCGCTCTGCATGGAGCCGCGGGTGCTGCTCTACGACGAGCCGACCAGCGCGCTGGATCCTTCCCTCAAGGCCGAGGTGCTGCAGACCCTCCAGCGGGTCGATGCCACCGGCGTCACCCAGGTGGTGGTGACCCACGACATCTTTCTCGCCAAGGGGATGGAGTACGTCTGCGTCCTCGACCACGGCCAGGTGATCGAAGCCGGCCCGCCTGCCCAGGTGCTCGGCGCTCCCTCGCACGAGAGCACCCGCGAGCTGCTCAAGCATTGGCAGTGAGCGGGCCAGAAGCTCACTTCTCGCCGGCGACCACCACGATGCTGTCGGCGACGTAGTCGTGCAGGCAGCGCTGCTCGTCGCCGAAGATCATCAGCGCGTCGATCAGCCCGAGCACCCCGCACATCTGCGCGATCACCTGCACCACCAGGTTGCGCAGCAGGATCACCCGCCACAGCTCGATCGGCTGTCCGCTGGTGCGCACCACCTTGATCCCCAGCATCCGCTTGCCGATCGACTGGCCCCACTGGATCTGCGCCCACAGCTGCGCCGCGCACCCCATCAGGCCGAACGACGCGGCGGCGATGAAGATGAAGGGCTGGAACTCGCGGCTGCCCCGGCTGAACGCGCCCGCGAGGAAGATCGCCGCCACCGGCATCAGGATCACCACTGCGTTGTCGACGAAGTTCGCGGTGAAGCGCGCGCTGCGGGTCGCCTTCACGCCGATCCCCTGCTCGCACTTGC
>JAGSPQ010000248.1 GCA_018262385.1 Myxococcaceae bacterium
TCCGCCGGTGATGTCGCTGGGCGAGGACGACTACGAGAGCCAGCGCACCACCTCGTACCCGGCCCACGGCTACAAGAACCCGATGTCGATGGCCTCGACCCAGAGCAACCCGGTGCTCGATCCGTTCGCGATGGCCGGCGGGATGATGAGCCAGGACGAGCAGGCCCAGGGCGACAACCCCGACGCGACCCGGGTGGCGGTGATTCCCCAGGAGCTGCTGAAGGCCAGCGCCCGCGGCAACAGCGCCGAGAACCCGATGGTGAACCTGCCGAAGACGATGCCCCGCATCGCCGCGGCGCTGCCGCCCTCGGTTCCGGTGGGCGCCAACCCGGAAGACGCCCACTTCCACGACGTGTTCCGCGACTTCGTCGCCACCCGCGAGAAGTGCGGCGAGCCGGCAGACGGGCTGACCTTCGAGAAGTTCGTCACCAAGCTGCGCAAGAACAAGGAGCAGCTGGTGGCGAAGTACAACTGCAAGACGGTTCGCTTTCAGGTCTACGTGAAGGAAGGCAAAGCCGCGCTGAAGGCCACTCCGGTCAAGGAGTAGCGCCTCGCTGGTGGTGCCCGCCAGCCGGCGGGGTCGACCTGTTCCAAGTCAGATCTCTGTGGGCTCCGCGCCAGCCTTGTCGTGCGGCTGGCAGTCGGCGTGCCCCAGTGACAAAAGTCACTCGCAACAGCTCGCAACCACTCGGCTCTTTCGACGGGACGCGCGGCCTCGGCCGTCGAAAAGCTGGCATGTAGGTTGCTGAGCGCCCGGCAGGAGTTGGTGGGGTCAGCGCTGGGGCCGGTCCGTCGGGGAAAACGGACAGAATGCCGGCGCGAGGAGCGGACGAAGATGGCCATTGAGATGGCGCGTTTCACGATGTGGCGCGGCGAGCAGGCCGAGCCCAGCGGCCGCGAGGCCGAGCTGTCGCTGCTGCTGCGCGAGCACGACGAGGCGAAGTCGACCGCCCGCCCGCGGTTCGTCTTCCTCCGCGGCCCGGCCGGCGTCGGCAAGAGCCACCTGTTCGGCCAGCTGCGCGCCGCGCTGCACAAGCGCGGGGTGGCGGTGTTCGAAGGCGCCTCCGGCCGCGAGGCCCGCAAGAGCTTCGGGATGTTCCAGCCGATGATCAACGAGCTGGCGACCTCGCTCGAGCAGTCGGGGGTCCCCGAGCCCCGGCTCAACGAGGTGCTCCGCGCCGTCTCGCCGCTGAAGAATCCCAACGGCACCGCGGTGATGGAAGATCGCCGGCTGTCGCTCTACGACGGGGTGAGCGAGCTGTTCGCGCTCGCCGGCCGCAGCGGCCCGGCCTTCCTGTTCCCCGACGTCGAGGTGGCCGACAAGGCCTCGCTCGAGCTGCTGCGCTACCTGGCCGCCGTCTGCGCCACCCCTGCCTCGCGCTCGGGTGGGCTGTTCGTCCTCTCGTTCCGCGACGAGGCCAAGCTGCCCGCCGCGCTGGAGGAGATCGTCTCGAAGGTCAGCGCCCGCAGCATCTCGCTGCGCGGGCTGGACCTGGACGGGATCCGCAGCTTCCTCGCCCGCACCGACGTGGCGCAGCGGCTGCTCGATGCGACCGGCGGCAACCCGGAGGCGCTGGGCGAGCTGCTCGAGCGCCCGCTGGCGGCTCCGGTCGACTTCTTCCTTCGCCGGGTCGAGCGGCTCTCCGACGTCGAGCGCAACGTGCTCGAGACGCTCGCCTGCTCGCGCGACGCGCTGTCGCTGGCGGCGGTGGCGGGAGTGCTGAAGCAGGCCGGAATCTCGATCGACTCCGCCGCGATCCTCGACACCCTGGTGCGGGGCCACGTGGTCACCGTCCGGGTGCTGGACGGTGAGCCGGTCTACCGGTTTGCCCGCGAGGCCGAGAAGCTGGCCTTTGCCAGCAGCCTCAGCGCCGCGCGGGTGAAGCTGCTCAAGCGGTCGCTGGGCCTGGCGATGGCCGAAGCGGGCGAGGTGGGAACCGCCGCCGAGCTGCTGCTCGAGGTCGGCGCGGACGAGAGCTCGGCGGTCGCGGTCCAGGCGGCGGACTCGCTGGCGGCCCGGGGCGCGCACGAAGACGCCTCCGAGCTGTATGCCCGGGCGGTGCTGCTGCTGAAGGGCGCCGAGCAGGCGGCGGTGCAGGAGCGGCACGGCGCGGTGCTCCAGGCGATGGGCAACTACCGCGGCGCCGCGCGCAGCTACGCGCAGTCGGCCCGGGTGAAGGACGCGGGGCTGTCGGCCCAGCGCGCGCTGCTGGCGGCGAAGAACCTGGTCAAGCTGGGGCGGTTCCGGCTGGCCGAGATCACCCTCGCCCGGGCGGCGGCCGATGCGCGCACCTCGGTCGAGGCGGCGGCGCTCAGCGCCGAGATGCGGATGCTCAAGGGGCAGCCGGCCGAGGCGTTCGCGCTGTGCCGCGCCGCGCTCGGCAACACCACCCACGTCACTTTGCAGATCACCCTGCGCAACGTGATGGGCAAGGCGCTGCTGGTTCAGGGTGAAGCAGTGAAGGCGGAAGAGCAGTTCGCGCTCAACGTGGTCGCGGCGCAGGCCGCCGGGCTGCAGCAGCTCGAGGCCCACGCCCGGATCAACCAGGGCGTCGCGGCCCACAAGCAGGGCGATCGCGAGCGGGCGATCTCCTGCTACCAGGCGGCGCTCGCGGTGCCGCGCCCGGCGGTGCAGGCGCTGGCCAACCTCGGCAGCCTCTACGCCGAGAGCGGGGACTTCGAGCCCGCGCTCGAGAACCTCACCCGCGCGCTGCAGGCGATCAGCCGGTTCGGAGGCGCGCGCGAGGTCGCGCACGCCGCTTCCAACCTCGCTCGCCTGCACCACTTCCTCGGCGACGTGGAGCGCGCGGTCGAGCTGTCGGAGCACGCGCTGCGGCTGTCGTCGGGAATGGGCGAGCCGTACCTCGAGGGCAGCGCGCTGCTGAACCTCGGCGCGGTGGCGATCGACGGCTGCGACTGGCTGGAGGCGATTCGCAACCTCGAGGCCGCCCGCACCCGCTTCGAAGGGGTCGGCAACGACGGCTACGCGGCGCTCGCCGCGGCGCTGAAGGCCCGCGCCCACCTCGGCGCCGGAGAGAAGGCGCAGGCCTCGGCGGAGCTGGGGCGCCGCTGCGTGGAGAAGGGCAGCGCGCAGCTGCCGGCCGCGGCGGTGGAGGTCGAGCTGATCCGCGGAGAGCTGGCGCTGGCGCTCGGAGATCTGCACGGCGCCGGTCGGGCCGCCGCCCGGGCGAAGGACACCCTGCTGGGCAAGCCGGATCTCGAAGGTCCGTTCCGCGTCTACCACCTGATGGGGCGGCTGAAGCTGGCCGCCAGCGACGTCAGCGGCGCGCAGGCCGAGTTCTCCCGCGCGGGCCGGCTGATGGACGAGCTGGTGCAGCGGGTGCCGCCGGTTCGCCGCTCGGCGTTCCTCTCGGTTCCCCGCCGGGCCGAGCTGTTGGCGATGCTCGAGCCCGAGCTGAAGCTGCCCCGGGTCGCCTACGCGCCGCGGGCGGTCGAGAAGACCCACGGGCTGGTCGGCCGTTCGGCCGCGCTGCAGCGGATCTTGAAGCAGGTCGAGCCGATCGGCCGCAGCAACGCGATCGTGCTGGTCCGCGGCGAGAGCGGCACCGGCAAGGAGCTGCTCGCCGAGGCGCTCCACGTGCTCTCTCCGCGGCGGGCGATGCCGCTGGTGAAGGTCAACTGCGCGGCGATGGTCGAGGACCTGCTGTTGTCCGAGCTGTTCGGTCACGAGAAGGGCGCGTTCACCGGCGCGGTGCGCGAGCGCAAAGGGCGCTTCGAGCTGGCGGACGGCGGCACGCTCTTCCTCGACGAGATCGGCGACATCAGCCCGAAGTGCCAGGTCGCGCTGCTCCGGGTGCTGCAGGAGCGCGAGTTCGAGCGCGTCGGCGGCACCAAGACGTTGAAGGTCGACGTCCGGGTGATCTGCGCCACCAATCGGGATCTGGAAGCGTTGATCGCCCAGGGCCGCTTCCGGGCCGACCTCTACTACCGGCTGAAGGGGGTCACCCTCGAGCTGCCGTCGCTGCGCGAGCGGCCCGAGGATCTGGCCCAGCTGGCGGCCCACTTCCTCACCCGGGTGGCCGACGAGCGCGGCGAGCCGGTGAAGCACCTGTCGGAGGAGGCGCTGGCGTTGCTGGCGCGCCACCCCTGGCCGGGCAACGTGCGCGAGTTGGAGAACGTGCTCTCGGCCGCGGCGATCTTCGCCGAGGGGCTGGTGATCGGGCCCGACTCGTTCAGCCACGTCAGCGAGCTGCGGACGCTGATCGAGGGCGGGGCGGTGCCGGTGGCGGCAGGCCCGGTGGCGGTGGTGGTGGGAGTGGCGGTCGCGCCGGCGGTGGCGGTCGCTCCGGTGGCGGGGACGAGGCCGGTCTCGGAGGGCGCGCCGGACTACTACGAGCTGGCCCGCCAGCGCGGAATCAGCCTCAAGGACCTGCGGCACGAGATCGAGATGCAGTGCATCAAGCGCGCGCTGCTCGAGGCGAAGGGAAACATCAGCGAGGCGGCGCGGCTGTTGAAGATGAAGCGGTCGCGGCTGTCACAGATCGTCAACGCGGAGTCGCAGCTCAAAGAGGTCGCTCATGGGGATGACGAAGGCGGCACGGACGACGAGGGCTGCGATGAGTGAGCTCAAGGCGCTGAAGAACACGGCACCAACGTTGCAGAGGGTACCCGGCATGAAGTCGATCTTCGTTGGTTTGTTGGCAGTGTTCGCCCTCACCGGGTGCGGAGTCGGAATGGATGACCTCGAGGGCGAGCAGGCGGCCGCGGGTCAGACCGCTGACGCGGTGATGGCAGCTTCCACTGATAACTCCGTGTCGGCACAGGGCGAAATCCTCGGCCCGGTCCACAAAGAGCCCCTGGTGGCGCTGCCCCAGGACCCGATTCCGGTGTTCGAGGGCAAGCGGACCGGGACCAACGTGCCCCGCCCGGCGAAGTAGAAACCTAACGCTCTGACAGCAAAGGCAGGCTGGTGAAGCAGAGGGCGCCTCGGTCGGTTTTCCCCCGACCTCGAGGCGCCCGTTGTGTTTCTGGAGGCGGGGGAGGCCATTACGTTTGAGCCAGAGGGCCATGAGGAGCCTCTGGAGGAAGTCATGGAAATGCGAGCTGCCGCCTTCGACCAGTTTGGCGGCCCAGAAGTCATCGAAGTCACCCGGCTGCCGGTACCGGACCTGGGGCCCGGCGAGATCCTGATCGAGGTGTCGGTCGCGGGGGTAGGCCAGTGGGATCCGGAGCTGGTGAGCGGATCCTTCAGCGACACCGAGGTGAAGTTTCCCCGGGTGATCGGCTCGGACGGCGCCGGCCGGGTGCGCGCGATCGGCGCCAACGTGAAGAAGTTCAAGGTCGGCGATCGGGTCTACGCGTGGGGGTTCGGAAATCCGAAAGGCGGCTTCTTCGCCGAGTACGCGGTCGTCTCGCAGAACGACGCGGCGCTGATTCCTCCCACCATCTCACTGGAGGAGGCGGGGGTGCTGGCGGTCGACGGGCTCACTGCGCTGGAAGGGCTGGAGAAGGTGGAGCTGAAGAAGCGGCACTCGATCATCATCTTCGGCGCCAACGGCGGGGTGGGGCACCTGGCGCTCCAGCTGGCGAAGGTGATTGGCGCCCAGGTGTTCGCAGTCGCCTCGGGGCAGGACGGGGTCGAGCTGGTGCTGAGCCTGGGCGCGGATGCGGCGGCCGAAGGGCGCTCGGCCAGGCTGCCGCAGCTGTTGGAGCGGTTCGCGCCCGCCACCGGCTGCGACGCGGCGCTGGTGTTCGCCGGCGGCAACGGGTGGGAGCTGGAGCTGGCGGGGATGAAGAAGAAGGGCCGGGTCGCCTTCCCGAACGGAGTCGAGCCGGAGCCGCTGCCTCCGCCGGGGGTGAAGCTGCGGGGCTACGACGGGGAGAAGAGCCCCGAGGCGTTCGAGCGGCTCAACCGGCTGATCGCGAAGGGCCCGTTCCGGGTGGTGGTCAGCAAGACCTACCCGCTGGAGCAGGCGGCGCAGGCGCTGCGGGACGTGCGGAGGCACCACCTGGGGAAGCTGGCGATCCAGGTCAAGCGAGCCTGAGCGCGGCTGCTGCGGGTCAGCCCAGCTCGGCGCGACGTTCCACCCGCGGCAGGGTGATCGTGAA
>JAGSPQ010000249.1 GCA_018262385.1 Myxococcaceae bacterium
TGGATGAACTTGCCCAGGCCCCCCTGCAGCTTCGAACGGAACGAGCTGACCGGGACGACCACCGTGTCGTCGTAGTCCAGCCCCATCGGAGACTGCCCCTTCTTCACCAGCACGCCGACCACCTGGAACGGCACGCCCTTGATCCGGACCATCTGGCCGACCGGGTCCACCCCTGCGCCGTACAGCTTCTCGATCACCGTCTGCCCGAGCACCGCGATCTTCACGTCGCCCTCGACGTCGGACTGCTGCAGCCCGCGCCCGCTGGCGATCGGCGCGTTGCGGATCAGGTGGTACTCGGGGGTGGTGCCGATGATCGCGGTGGTCCAGTTGAGATCCTCGCTCTGCACCACCCCGCTCACCCGCAGCATCGGCGCCGCCGCCCGCACGGTGGGGATCTCGGTCTGGATCGCCTTCAGATCATCCCAGGTCAGCGTGAGCTGGGTGCCGAAGCCGCCGTGCATCCCGCCGCCGAGCGACGAGCCCGAGAGGACGACCAGCACGTTGGTGCCCATCGACTGGAAGGTCTGCTCGACCCGCGACTTCGCTCCTTCGCCGATCGCCACCATCGCGATCACCGCGCCGACGCCGATCACCACCCCGAGCGCGGTGAGGAACGAGCGCAGCTTGTTGCGCAGCAGCGCGCGGCTGGCGAGGCGGAGGGTGGCGGCGGGGCTCATGGGTGCGCTCCCCACCCTTCGGGGGCGCCGAGCAGGGCCGGGGCCTGCCGGACGTCGGCGATGATCCTCCCGTCGCGCATCGTCAACTGCCGCCCGGCGCAGCGGCCGATGTCGGCCTCGTGGGTCACCAGCACGATCGTGATCCCGCCGCGGTTGAGCTCCTGGAACAGCGCCATCACCTCGAGGCTGGTCCTGGTGTCGAGCGCTCCGGTCGGCTCGTCGGCGAGCACCAGCAGCGGGTGGTTGATGATCGCGCGGGCGATCGCCACCCGCTGCTGCTCTCCGCCCGACAGCCGGTTGGGGGCATGTCCCGCCCGATCGGCGAGGCCGACCCGCCGCAGCGCCTCGAGCGCGCGCTGGCGGCGCTCCTGGGCAGGCAGGTTGGCGTAGAGCAGCGGCAGCTCGGCGTTCTCCAGCGCGCTGGTGCGGGGCAGCAGGTTGAAGTGCTGGAAGACGAAGCCGACGGTGCGGTTGCGAATCCGCGCCAGCTCGTCGCGGGAGAGCCGCCCGACCTCCTCGCCCGCCAGCAGGTAGCGCCCGGAGGTCGGCCGATCGAGGCAGCCGACGATGTTCATCAGCGTCGACTTCCCCGAGCCGGACGCGCCCATGATCGCCACGAACTCGCCCGCCTCGATCTGCAGCGAGACCTGGCGCAGCGCGGGCACCAGCACCTCGCCCATCCGGTAGGTGCGGTCGACCCGTTCGAGCTGGATCAGCGGGGCCATCGCTAGAACACCCGGCCGAAGCTGCCCGGCCCGCTGCGGGGAGCTGCGACCGCCTCGGTGATCACCCCGTCGCCTTCCTTCAGCGGGCCCTCGAGCACCTCGGTGAAGGTGCCGTCGCTGACCCCGACCCGGATCTGCACTTCCGCCGGCCGATCGTCCTCGAGCACCCAGACCGTGCGCCGGTCTCCCTTCGGCGCCGCGGCCGGGCGCTTCGATCCGGTCAGCTCCTGCGGAGGCCGAAACCTCAGCGCCGCGTTGGGGAGCTTCAGCGCTTCCTCCCGGTCGGCGTAGACCACGGTGACGTTGGCGGTCATCCCCGGCTTCAGCTTCAGGCCCGGGTTGTCGACGTCGATCACCGCCACGTAGGTGACGACGTTCTGCACCGTCTGCGGCGCGTTGCGGATCTCGCGGATCACTCCGCGAAAGAGCTCGTTGGGCCAGGCGTCGACGATGAAGGTCGCGCTCATCCCCGCCTGCACCCGCCCGACGTCGGCCTCGGCGACGCTGGTGTCGACCTGCATCCGGGTCAGGTCCTGGGCGATCACGAACAGGGTGGGGGACTGGAGCGAGGCGGCGACGGTCTGGCCGACGTCGACGTTGCGCGAGATCACCACCCCGTCGATCGGCGAGACGATGGTGGTGTAGGCGACGTTGACCTGCGCCTGCCTTAGCGCCGCCTCGGCCTGGGTCCGGGTGGCCCGCGCGGCGACCAGCGACGCGCGCGCGACTCTCAGCGCGGTCTGGGTGGTGTCCGCCTCGGACTGGGCGATCAGCTTCTTCTCCACCAGCGTCTGGTTGCGGGCCGCCTGGCGCTTCGCGTCCTCCAGCTGGGCCGCCGCCTTGGTCACGTTGCCCTTCGCCGCCTGCAGGTTGGCCCGGGCCTGCTCCTGGGCCGCGAGGTACAGCTGGGGATCGATGCGGGCGATCACCTGGCCCTTCGTCACCTGCGAGTTGAAGTCGGCCTTCAGCTCCTGAATCCGGCCCGAGATCTGGCTGCCGACCTGCACGCTGGTCAGCGGCTGGAGCGTCCCCGAGGCGGTGATGCGGGCCTGCAGCGGGCCGCGGCGGATCTGCGCGGTCTCGAACTTCGGGGCCGGCTTCTGGCGCGGCCGCAGCGTGAAATACAGCACCCCGGCGAGCACCAGCACCCCCACCGCGGCGAGCGCCGCCGGCCGTCGCCAGCCAGGATGAGCAGCGGGCGCAGTCTGGGGAGGCGTCTGCATCGAGCCGACGGGGTGCAAGGCGAGCACCGGTCGACGGCTGCAGTTCCTGCGGGGTCAGCCGGTGACGTGCGGCGTCAGCGGCTCTCCTTCGGGCGCGTGCGGCAGCTCGTCGGACGCGAGCGACGGATAGGTGTCGACCAGCGACAGGTGGTAGGCGAACAGCCGGAACTGGTAGCGCAAGGTGAGCGCGATGAAGTCGGAGAGCGCCGCCGGCATCCGCTCGACCGCGATCACCCACATGGCACCGATCAGCCACAGGACGCTCGCCAGCACGGTGAGCAGGATCAGCACCGCCACCGCCGGAAGGCTGGTGACGATTCGCAGCAGCGCCGACGACGCCCGCGGGGGGCGATCGGGGGTGAGCTGGAACTCGACCGTGGGGCTGGGCGCGCGCAGCCCGAAGTCGTCGGTCAGCAGCCACAGATACGCGTACGCCCCCGCCAGCCAGCGCAGCACCCGCACCACCGGCGGGCCGTTCTCGGCGACGTAACCCTCGCCACCTTTTTGCGCGATCAGCAGCCCGGCGAGCGCGGGCAGGCACAGGTACAGCAGCCAGTAGACCGACGAGGTCCCGATCGCCCCCAGCGCCAGCAGCAGCACCAGCCGGATCGCGACATGGATGCGCAGCCGGTACGGGGGCTGCGGCACACGAAAGCGGACCGGATGCCGGAACATGCCCCTCCAGGGTGCAAGACCCAGACCTTTCTGCTCCTGAAATCGGGGCTTTCCGAGGCGACCCTGCCCTCTGGGGTAAATTTGCGCTGGCTCGGCAAAAACATGGAAACGGGGCGGCCCGATGGGCTAGGTCGGCCCGCCTATGGCGCGAGCGCTCGGAGTGCTGATCGTCCTGCTGTCGGTCTTGGCGCGGGGGCAGTCGTTCGATCTCTACGGCGTCGGCCCGCGGTCGATCGGAATGGGCGGCACCCAGGGCGCGTCCGAGGGCGACTACGCAGCGACGTTCTACAACCCGGCGATGCTGCGCAAGGGCGGCATCGGCGCGGCCTACCTCTGGTCGAAGCCGTTCCTGTCGATCACCGAGACCGAGAAGACCAGCCCGTCGCAGGTGCTGAGCGCCCAGACTCCGGTCGACTACTCGGGGGTCGCGGTCGGCTTCGCAGTTCCGCTGACCGGGCTGCTGAAGGATCGGGTGACGCTGGGGGTGGGGATCTTCGTGCCGCAGCGGCACGTCTTCCGCTCTCACATGATCGACGAGCGCACCGCGTACTTCTTTCGCTACGACAACGCGCCCGAGCGGATTCAGATCGTGCTCGGCGCCTCGGTGCGGCCCTTCAAGTGGCTGTCGCTGGGCGTGGGCACCCAGTTGATGAGCGACTACGGGGGCGAGGCGCGCTTCGCCGCCGTGCTGGGAACGGTCCAGAACGGGTGGGTCACCCAGCGAACGCTGTCGAACGAGGTGACCGGGGTCGCTGCCCCGCTGGTGGGACTCGACCTCGGGCCGTTCAAGGGGGTGAAGCTGTTCGCGGCGTGGCGGGGGGAGGTGAAGGCCGTCTACACCCTGCCAATCCTCGTGGATCTGGGCGTGTTCGGCGGGATGGACATCAACGTCAACGGCGTCTCGCACTTCGCGCCCCACACCGTCTCGGTGGGAGCCTCGTGGCGGCTGCTCGACGACCGGCTGTTCCTCACCGCCGACGTCAGCTGGGAGCACTGGGCGGCGGTGCCCCCATTGATCGCCGACATCCGCATCACGCTCGACGGGACCCTGCTCGACCTCGGCTTCCACAAGGACGTGATCAGCCGCGAGATCGTGATGGGATTCTCGGACGTGGTGGTGCCGAAGGTGGGGATCGAGTTCGGAGTGACCCCGCGGCTGAAGCTGCGCGCCGGGTACGGGCTGCGGCCGACCCCGGCGCCGGTGCAGACCGGGAGAACGAACTTCGTCGACTCGACCGCCCACCTGCTCTCGGCCGGGGGAGGGTACACCCTCGATGATCCGCTCCAGATGGCGAGCGGGCTGACGCTCGAGGGCGCGGTGCAACTGGCGGTGACCAGTGGCGGCCACGTCGAGAAGGCCGGCCCCAACCTGAACCCCAACTACCAGTTCGGGGGCTCGGTGCTGACGCTGTCGGCCGGCGCGCGCTACGAGTTCTGAGACCGAGCCGGGCTACTTCTTGCCTTTGGCCTTCTTCGGAGCGGGCGCTTCCTTCGCGGCCGCCTCCGATCGCGGCGCCCGGTGCGGCGGCTTGCGCTCTTCGGCGGGCGGCGCGTTGGACTCCGGGGCAGCGGCCGCGGGGGCGGCTCCCTGACGGGCGAGGCTGGCCTTCAGCGCCTCCATCAGGTCGACCACCTTCGCGACCGGCGCGGCGACCGGGGTGAGGGTGACGGTCTCTCCCTTCACCTTCCGATCGATCAGATCCTTCAGCTTCTCGCGGTACTCGTCGCGGTACTGGGTGGGCTCGAAGCTCGGCTTCGCCAGCTGCTGGATGAACTGCCGCGCCAGGCCCAGCTCGGCGTCGGTGATCGTGGCGTCGGGAATCGGCACCTCGGCCTGCGACTTGAGCTCGTCGGAAAAGCGCAGCATCTGCATCACCAGCCCCGGCCCCTTCGGGCGCAGCAGGATCAGGTTCTCTCTGCCGCTGCGCACGTACTTGGCGACCGCCGCGTGCTTCATGTCGGCCATCCCGGCGGTCAGCAGCTTGAACGCGCGCTCGGCGCCCTTGTCTGGACCCAGGTAGTAGCCGGACTCGAAGTAGAGCGGGTCGACCGTCTCGAGCGGCACGAACTCGGTGATGTCCATCGAGCGCGAGGTCGCCAGCTCGAGCTGTTCGAGCTCCTCCTCGGAGAAGACGACGTACTGATCCTTGGCGTACTCGTAGCCTTTGACGATCTTGTCGCGGGGGACGATCTCGCCCGTCTCGGGGTCGTACATCTGCTGCTTCAGCCGGGTCTTCCGCTCGGCGTGAAGCTGGTTGAAGCTGATCTTCCCGGACGAATCGCTGGCCGAGTAGACCTTCACTGGGATGTTGACCAGCCCGAAGCTGATCACACCCGACCCCATTGCGCGCGCGCTCATAGTGGCGGCTACGGTAGATCCAAGGGTGGATGGCTGCCAAAAACCGAACAGTCGGAGTGCAAGACATCCAGCTACAGCTCTGTGAGCCGCGGACGAGCGCGTTCACCCGCCCCGGCTGGCTCTGGGAGCTGAAGTTCGACGGCTTCCGGGCGCTGGTCTCGAAGGAGGCCGGGAAGTCGCGAATCGTCTTCCGGCGCGGGCGGGACGCCGCCGACAAGTTCGTCGAGATCGCCGAGGCGGTCGACGCGCTGCCGGCGCAGGACTTCATCCTCGATGGCGAGCTGGTGATCCAGGACGCGCAGGGCAAGCCGATCTTCCAGAAGCTGCTCGAGCGCTCGACGCTCACCCGCCCCCGCGAGATCCGCGCGCTGGCCGAGTCGTCCCCCGCG
>JAGSPQ010000250.1 GCA_018262385.1 Myxococcaceae bacterium
CGCGGCCAGCTTCTGGCTCTCGCTCTTCGTGCTCCCGCTGCTGGTCACCGCCCACTCGACCCTCGGCTTCATCTTTGGCCTCCAGGGCGGCCGGCCCGGCTGGTTCAGCGCGCTCCAGGCACCGAGCTTCGTGGTGATGGCGGGCGTCTCCGGAATCGGAGTGCTGATCGTGATTGCCGCGGTGATCCGCAGGGTGCTGCACCTGGAGGACATGATCGGCGTGAATGCCTTCCGCTGGCTGGGCGGCTTTCTCTGGGTGCTGATCGTGGCGTTGCTCTACTTCATCATCGCCGACGAGCTCACCGCCTCTTACGCCGCCAGTGGCAAAGAGCGGGACTTCGCCCACGCGCTCGTCTCGGGCCCCTACGCCAATCTCTTCTTCCTCGAGATCGGCTCGCTGGTGACCGCGCTGGCGATCCTGTTCTTCCAGTTCGCGGTGAAGAAGACGGTGATCGGCTGGACGGTGGCGGCCGGGTTGATCGTCAACATCGCCGCGGTGCTCAAGCGCTACCTGCTGGTGGTTCCGTCCCAGACCCACGGGATGTTGCTGCCGCACCCCAACGGCCACTACGTGCCGTCGGCGGTCGAGTGGGGGCTGCTGCTGGGGGTGATCTGCGTCGCCACCTTGCTGTTCAGCGTCTTCATGTGGTGCTTCCCGATCGTCCCGCTCGAGGCCCACGCCGACAACCACCATCCGCTGGCCCCCGACAAGCGCCGGCTGGGGTTGACCTTCGTCGCGATGGGGGTGGGCGCGTGCATCGCGGTGGTCGGGTTCGTGATCTCGAGCCGCTACGGCGTGGTGCACTACCGGGATCCGATCATTCCCTACAGCCCGGTGCTGTTCATCACCGGGGTGATGCTGATCTTTGGTTCCGCCGCGCTCTATGAAGTCCTTCCCCCCCGGCGGTCACGGCCGGCTCCCGCTCCCACCCCCGATGCCGAAGGGCCCGCGCCGACTGTCTAGGGATCCCAAGATGAACTCTTCGACCGACAGATTGCTTCTCTGGCCGATGCTGGCCGCCTTTGCCGCGGCCGGGTGCGGCGTGGTGCGGCCCACCGACCACGAAAAAGTCTGCCCGTCGTACGAGGCCGTCATCCGGCCGGTCCTTCAGACGAACTGCGCCAACTGTCACAGCGGGGCGAACGCGGGCGGCGGCTACGTGATCGGCGAGCACGCCTCGACCGTCTCGCGCAGCGACGACGGGACGCCGCGGGTGGCGCCGGGAGTTGTGAGCTCGCCGTTCCTCGAGGCGGCGCGAGGCAAGCTGCCGGGCCACCCGGCGATTTCGGCCGACGACCTCGCGTTGCTCGACAACTGGGTGGTGGCCTGCCGGGCCGCGCCGCGCCCGCACGACTACCACCCGATCGGCTGGGCGACTTCGACCGACCCGCTGCAGTTCCACGGCGGCGCGGTGCGCGATGCGGGCTACGACTTCGCCGAGTGCAAGAGCTGCCACGGCGAGGATCTGCGCGGCGGCAAGTCGGGCTTCGACTGCAACAGCTGCCACCAGGGCGAGAACGGGCCGCTGGCCTGTGACACCTGCCACGGCGACAAGACCTCGCCCGCGCCTCCGAAGAACCTCAGCGGAGTGCGGCTCACCACCGCGCTGGGCGTCGGCGCGCACCGCTCGCACGTCGAAGACGGAAAGCTCCACCGGGCCTTCGGCTGCGGCACCTGCCACAACGACATCAAGAAGGTCGACGACGAAGGCCACTACCGCCGCGCCGGGAAGTTCTTCCCCGGGCCGGCCACAGTGCGCCTGCCCTCGACCGATGGCGGCACTGCCAGGTGGGATCGCACCACCGCCACCTGCACCAACGTCGCCTGTCACGCGCCGAACAAGAGCGACACCGCCCCGACGAAGTTCGACCCGGTGTGGACCTCGGTCGGCAAGGACGAGCTGAAGTGCGGCGGCTGCCACGGCTTCCCGCCCTCGACCCACGCCGACAACCGGTGCGAGGTCTGCCACGCCCCCGGCTATGCGGGCGGCGGCGTCGACCTCGCCCTCCACCTCAACGGCAAGGTCGACCTGCGCGGCGGGGGCGAGCAGTGTGACGCCTGCCACTCCGGCCCCGGGACCACCCCCTTCGTCGATCTCAAGGGCCGCACCGCGGACGCGGGGGTCCAGTCGGTCGGCGCGCACGACGCCCACCTGCGGGCCAACAAGCTGCGAGGGCCGCTGGCCTGCGACGCCTGCCACCTGGTGCCGCTGAAGGTCGACTCGCCCGGTCACATCGACGACGCGGCGCCGCCGGCGACGGTGTTCCCGCCCGGCCTCGGGGGCCTCGCCTCCGCCCAGGGGGCGACGCCGGTCTACAACGCCGCCAACGCCACCTGCGGCAGCGTCTACTGCCACGGCGGCGGAGTGTTCCCGTTCGTCGACACCGCGCCGGGCCTGCTGCGCACCCCGAAGTGGACGGGTGGGCCCGAGCAGGCGGCCTGCGGAACCTGCCACGGCCTGCCGCCGATCGACGGCAGCCTGGGCCACACCGCGGCGCAGACCCAGCCCTGCACCCAGTGCCACGGCGGCACCGTCAGCGCCGACGGAGGGATTGTCTTCACCTCCACTGCCGACGGCGGCCGGACCACCAAGCACATGGACGGGAAGGTCACCGGCCAGTAGGCGGCGCGTCGAACCGCGCCTCTTCCAGCTCGTGCAGCTTGCGGTAGAGGTTGCGCTCGCTGATGCCGAGGATCCGCGCCGTGATCGCCCGGTGGCCCCCGCAGGCGGCGAGCACCCGCTGCAGGTGCCGCCGCTCGACCTCGGCGAGGGTCGCCAGCCGCTCCCCGCTCTGTTCCGCCGGCCTGGGCGGCGCGGTCAGCTCGGGGCCGAGGTCCGCGACGTCGATGGTCTCGCCCTCGGCGACGATCGAGGCCCGCTCGATCACGTGGCGCAGTTGGCGGATGTTCCCCGGCCAGGCGTAGCCGCGCAGCACCGCCATCGCCTCCGCGGTCACCCGCTGGCGGGCGCCCCGCCGGGCGTTGGCCTGCTGGAGAAAGTGCTCGACGAAGCCAGGCAGCTCGTCGGCCCGTTCGCGCAGCGGCCGCAGGTCGATCTGCATGGTGTTGAGGCGAAAGTAGAGGTCCTCGCGGAAGGAGCCTTTGGCGATCAGCGCCTCGAGGTTGCGGTGGGTGGCGGCGATCAGCCGCAGGTCGACGTGAATCTCGCGTGCCGAGCCCAGCCGCCGGAAGGCCGAGCTCTCGAGCACCCGCAGCAGCCCCGCCTGCACCGCCGGGCTGACGTCGGCGATCTCGTCGAGGAACACCGTGCCTCCGCTGGCGACCTCGAACAGGCCGTGGGAGGTGCGGGTCGCTCCGGTGAAGGCGCCCTGCTCGTGGCCGAACAGCTCGCTCTGCAGCAGGCTCTCTTGCAGCGCCCCGCAGTCGATCACCACGAACGGGTGGTGGGCGCGCGGGCTGAGCCGGTGGATGCGGGCGGCGACCACTTCTTTGCCGGTGCCGGTCTCGCCGGTCAGCAGCACCGTGCAGTCACTGGCCGCCACCCGGCAGATCAGCCGCTGCTGGGCCTCGCAGCGCGGGCCCGACCCGATGAACTCCGGCGGGGGGCTGGGGCGCAGCCCCGGGGGCGAGCGGGGAGGAATCACTCACCGCACCTCCTTCTTCGCCCCAAATATAGCGGCGCGAGCTCAGGAGCGATGGGCCGTGGTCTTGACCAGCGCCGGGAGCCGCCGGCGTCCAGGCGAGGGCGCGCCCCGCGCCGGCGGGCGGGACAGTCGGGTTGCGAGCTGGAGCCGCCGGGCCGCGCGCTCCCGCGCTTCGTTGAGCTCCGCGCTCTGCCGCAGCAAGCCGCCCACCATCACCAGGGTGGTGAGCAAGAAGATGAAGACGAGTGCCAGTTCCATAGGGGCCTCCTTTCTCCGGACGCCCGTTGGGCTGGTGCATCGTGCAGTCCGCGGCGGGCCTGAGAAATCCCGCCCGGTTGCGGCCTGGGTCACGGGAGAAGACCTGACGAGATGTCAGGCGTGGCGCGTCAGCGAAGCGGCGCAGGCCCGGGGTGCCGGGGCAACGCGTTCGGGTGAATGAAGTCGTACTCCTCGCCCGCCATGTCGATGCGCAGCGAGATCCCGAACTGCTTCATCCGCACCGCCCAATCGTTGGCGGAGGTTTCGGTGTCGAGGGCCGCGAGCTCGGCGACCTCGAGCCGTTGGGCCGCGTGCTCGAGCAGCAGCTGCTCCAGTCGCACCGGCCCCCAGGCCTCGCAGCCCGACAGCAGCGGCGTCAGCAGCGCCTCCTCGTGATCGAGGTGACCGAGGAAGAAGACCAGCATGGCGTGGAACCGCTGGCGCGCTTCGACGAAGCCCTGGCCGTGGCCGGCGGCGGCCTGGGCGAGGCAGGCATCGATCTGGTCGAGCTGACGGCGCAGCTCATCGTGCTCGTCCAGCACCGTGCGACGGACCTCGAGGTCCTCGCTGGGGTCGTCGGCCGGGCTCACCCGGGGGTTTGCTCCCTGTCGTGGCCGCGGCGGCGGCGCGGCTCGGGAAGCGCGGCCATCTCGGCCAGCACGAGCTGCCGGTGCTCGACTTCTTCGTCGACCAGCTCGGCGAACAGCCGGCCGACGTCGGGGTTGCGCACCCGGACCAGGACCCGGTCGAAGAAGTCCTTCGCCCGCTCCTCGGCCTTCAGCGCCTCGCCGAGCGCCTCACGCAGGGTCAGATTCTCGAAGTCGATGCCTGGGGTCGTGGTGGTCACTGGCGTCCTTGGAGGTGGGTCGCGCAGCGCCAACCGGCTGCAATTCATGCACCGTGGGCCGCTCCAGACGGGTCGGACCCCCGCTGGGATGCACCGCTTGCACCGCCCCAAGACGGGTGCACGAATTGCGTCCGGTTGAAGGTACGCTGCGGTTTTCCCTACCCGCCTCTTGCCGGAGTGACCCTTTGCTCGTCCGTGACTGCATGACGTCGAAGCCGATCACCATCTTCCTCACCGAGACGCTCAATGGCGCCCGGGAGCTGATGGCGATGAAGCGGATCCGCCACCTGCCGGTCATCGACGCGACGGGGAAGTTGATTGCGCTGGTGACCGATCGCGACCTGCGCCGCGCCGCCCCTTCTCCCCTGTTCCCCGACCCGAACAACGACTCGAAGATGGACCAGCTGACGGTAGAGAAGATCATGGTCCGGGCGCCCTGCACCATCGGCCCGGAGCAGCGGCTGCAGGATGCGCTTCGGCTGATGATCGACAAGAAGTACGGCGCGCTCCCGGTGCTCGAGAAGGGGAAGCTGGTCGGGATCATCACCCCGATCGACGTGATGCGGGCGTGGGTGAACCGCCAGCCGTAGTCCCTTCCTTCAGGGGGCAAGCAGGCCGGCGCGGGCGTCGAGCGCCGGCTGAAACTTCGGATCCAGCGCGAGGATCTTCTCCACCATCGCGAGCGCCTCTTTGGGGCGGCCCAACTTCTTCAGCGCCGCGCCGCGCTGGTAGAGCGACCAGACGTGTTGGGGGTCGAGCTTGAGCGCGCGATCGAAGCAGGCCAGCGCGCCCTCGGGGTCATCGAGGGCGAGCTTCGCGGCGCCGAGGTTGGCGTGCGCGAGCGCCAGCTTCGGCTCTTCCCGGCAGGCCTCTTCCAGCAGCTGCCGGGCGCGGCGGAGGGCGAAGTGATCTCCTTTGCGCCCCTTCTCCAGCAGCGCCATCCGCAGGTTGGCGCGGAACTCGGGGATCACCGGCTCGCGCTGAATCGCGAACTCCAGCTCGCGGACGGCGGTGGCCAGGTCGCCCAGCTCGAGGGCCAGCGATCCGCGCAGGTAGCGCCAGGCGCCCCAGGCCTTCACCAGTTCTGGGGCCCCCTCCAGCAGCCGGACGGCGCCGGCCGGATCTCCTCCGACCCGCAGCTGATTCGCCCGCTGGAGGAGCTCGTCCAGCTGCTGTTCCCAGGTCGGGTTCACCGGGAGGAGAATACCGCCCCCTTCGACCCAATCACATGAGGTTGCTTGGTTTTTCGCGAGCAACTCGGGCCGCCGCCCGTGCGACAATCCCGCCATGGCAAACACGATCGGCAGCAGCCCCC
>JAGSPQ010000251.1 GCA_018262385.1 Myxococcaceae bacterium
CCCCGGCAGCTACACCGTCAAGCTGGCGGTGGTGGACGACGCAGCCAACCCGATCGAGACCAACCGGACCTTCCAGGTGGTGGTGACCGCGAAGCCGGCCCAGCTCGAGGACGTGGTGGGCGTCTGCGGCTGCGGCGCGACCTCGGCACCCGCCGCGCTCCTGCTGTGGGCGCTCGGCGCGCTCGCCTTCCTGCGGGGCAGGCGCCGCTGACATGTGGGTGAAGCTGAGGCGCGCGTACCAGGTCCTCTTCCTCTCGCTCTTCCTGTTCCTCCTGGTCGTCACCAGCGCGGGAGCGATCAAGGGCTACCCGGTCGGGTGGTTTCTCTGGGGGGACCCGCTGGTCGCCCTCTCCACCGCGCTCGCCTCGCGCACCCTCGCGCCCCACCTGCTCTGGTCGGTGCCGCTGGTGCTGGTGGCCCTCGTCTTCGGCCGCTTCTTCTGCGGGTGGATGTGCCCGATGGGCGTGCTCCACCATGTGATCAGCTACCTCTCGCTGAAGCGAAAGGCGGTCGACCGGATCGCCGCCAACCAGCCGCGGCCGGCGTGGCAGCGGGTGAAGTACTACGTGCTGGTGGTGATGTTGGGCATGGCCGCCCTCGGCAGCACCCAGGTCGGGCTGCTCGATCCGATCGCCTCGACGTGGAGAGGGCTGGCCACCGTGGTCGTCCCCGCCGCGGCCAACAGCGGAGTGGCCATCCTCCAGGACGAACGGCACTTCCAGTTTGGCTGGCTGATCGCCGCCGTCTTCTTCGGCGCGCTGGCGCTCAACCTGATCTGGCCCCGCTTCTACTGCCGGGTGCTCTGCCCGCTGGGCGCGCTGCTCGGCCTGCTGTCGAAGTTCTCGCTCTTCCGCATCTCGCGCCAGGAGGGCGCCTGCAATCTCTGCAAGGCCTGCGTCACCGACTGCGCGGGCGCCGCCGACCCGATGGGCACCTGCAACACCGCCGAGTGTCTGATGTGCATGGCCTGCCTCGAGGCGTGCCCCAAGGGCGCGGTCACCTACAGCTTCCTCCCCGGCCTGGGGACCCACACCACCCGGGTCGACCTCACCCGAAGGCGCTGGGTGACCGCCGCCGCCGCGGGGGTGGTGGCGGTGCCGCTGATGCGGGCCTCGGACGCCGGAGCGCGGCCCGCCCCCGAGCGGATCCGCCCTCCCGGCGCGGTCGACGAGCCCGAGTTCCTCGCCCGGTGCATCAAGTGCTCGGCGTGCATGAAGGTCTGCCCCACCGGGGGCCTGCAGCCGGCGCTGCTCGAGGCCGGCCTCGAGGGCCTGTGGACGCCGGTGCTGGTCCCGCGCGTCGGCCACTGCGAGCAGGGCTGCACCCTGTGCACCCAGGTGTGCCCCACCGCCGCGCTGACCCCGCTCACCGTCGGCGAGAAGATCGGCCAGCCCCCCGCGGTGGACCCGGTGCGCCTGGGCTCGGCCGCGATCGATCGCGGCCGGTGCCTGCCCTGGGCCAACGACACCCAGTGCATCGTCTGCGAAGAGGTCTGCCCCACCTCGCCCAAGGCCATCTTCTTCAAGGAAGAGCAGGTGCGGATGCGCGACGGGACCCAGGTGCTCTTCAAGCGGCCGCACGTCGACCTCGAGAAGTGCATCGGGTGCGGCATCTGCGAGGCCCGCTGCCCGGTGTTCGATCGCGCCGCGATTCGGGTCAGCTCGGTCGGAGAGACCCGCAGCAGGAGCAACCGGGTGATCCTGAAGGGCGGGAAGGTCTAGCCGTGCGGACGCTGGCGATCGTCGCGCTGGGGGTGCTGCCGATCGCGCTGGTGGGCTGGATCTTCTACCGGGGCGCGACCCAGCCCCTGCCCGAGCTGGTGCTGGTGGAAAGCCCGCCGGCCGCCGGCCCCGACGTGAAGCTCAAGGCGCTGTTCGACGGAGACCTCGGCGGGGTGACCCGGAATGGAGAGCTCGCGCTCTACGACGAGAAGACGCTCTTCGAGTACATCAACGGCGCCGCGCCGATCTTCCTCGAGCGCCACTTCCGCCGGCTGGCGGCCGCGGAGCTCAAGCTGCAGACGAGCGAGCTGGTCTGCGACGTCTACGACATGGGCGAGGCGGCGAACGCCACCTCCATCTTCGACAAGGAGCGCTCGGCGTCAGCCAGGCCAGTCGAGGGGTGGGACGGCGCCGTCTCGGGCTCGATGTCGTTCGTGTTTCACCAGGGGCCCTACTACGTGAAGCTGACCGCGTTCGACGCCACCGCGGAGGCCGCGCTGCCAGCCCTCGCGCGGGCGTTGAAGGGGAAGATGAAATGAGCAAGCCCCGGGTCTTCAGCCGCCGCGAGGCGCTGCAGCTCGCCGCGACCTCGGCCGCCGGCCTGGTCACCGTCGGCGGAGGCCTGTGGCTCGCGGCCCGCCACCACGCCAACCGCGACGTGGTGCTGCCGTCGATCCGGTCCCACCGCGTCGAGCAGCCGGCTGGCGCGCCGCGGTGGGTGGTCGCCCGCGGACCCGACGCCGCCGCGAACGTCCGCCGCGCGCTCGAGGCGATCGGAGGGATGGGCGCCTTCGTCAAGCGGGGCGAGAGCGTGCTGATCAAACCGAACGTCGGGTGGAACCGGCTGCCGGAGCAGGCCGCCAACACCAACCCGGAGGTGGTGGCCGAGGTGGTGCGCCACGTGAGGGCCGCCGGCGCGGCGAAGATCTGGGTGGCCGACGTGCCGGTGAACGCGGCCGAGCGGTGCTTCGAGCGCTCGGGAATCAGCCGCGCCGTCGGCGACGCGGGCGCGACCGTGCTGCTGCCCGGCTCGAACAGCTTCACCGAGGTCTCGGTGGGTGGCCAGGTGCTGCAGAGCGCGAACGTGCTCAAGGTGCTGGCCGACGCGGACAAGGTGATCAACCTGCCGATGGTGAAGCAGCACGGCCTCACCCAGCTCACCGGCTGCTTGAAGAACTGGTACGGCGTGCTCGGCGGGCATCGGGTGCGGCTGCACCAGGACATCCACCACTCGATCGTCGACCTCGCCGCGATGGCGAAGCCGACGCTCACCGTGCTCGACGCGACGCGGGTGCTGATGGCCAACGGGCCGACCGGCGGCTCGCTGAGCGACGTGAAGCGCCTCGACACCATCGTGGTGGGCCTCGACGAAGTGGCGCTCGACACCTTCGGCGCCAGCCTGATGGGGTTCGACCCGGCGGAGATCGGCTTTCTGGAAATCGCAGAGAAGGCCGGGCTGGGAACCCGGGACTTCCGCAGCCTCAAGTCGGTCGAGATTCCCGGGTAGCGCGCACGGGCCGGGGTTGAAGCAGTGCCAGCAGCCGCGGCGCCAGGTCGCGCCAGATCAGCAGCGAGACCGCCCACCACAGCACGATCCACAGCGGGACCCCTCCCAGCCAGCCGAGGTGGTAGCGGTGGAGCCCGCCGACCTGGATGTAGAGGATCTCGACCAGCGGCCCGATCACCAGCGCGAGCGCGACCAGCCGTCGCTCGCGATGGTCCCAGCCGAAGATCGCGAAGTGCACGGCGCCCGCCGCGAGGAACGGGAGCCAGGAGAGCACCGGGTCGAGGTAGGCGCGGTAGATCGCCTGGCGCGTCGCCACCACCAGCGCCAGCTGGGCGGCGATCTTGACCCACGGCTGGCTCGAGTTGAACGGGCCGACGCGAACCAGCGGGCGCGGCGACGGATCGGAGCCGAAGCACTCGCAGAGCGCGAGCGTCGCGAGGAAGCGCAGGATCAGCCCCCAGTAGAGGAGCATCCACAGCGGCAGGCTCGACACCCCGGCGAGATCGGTCGGCACCGCGTAGTCGTAGATCCGGTGACCATCGACCGAGTTCCAGTCGTTGAAGGCTCCGACGCCGGTCGCGATCGCCGAGAAGGCGAGCTCGGTGCCCAGCCCGTGGCGGGGCCGCAGCCGGCTCCAGGCCACCGTTCGCGCGAACCAGGCCGCGACGACGAGCGCGGTCATCGCGGGGATCTGGTGCGAGAAGGTGCAGATCCCCACGCTCACCGCGACGATCGCGGCGCCGTCGATCGCCAGCTCGGCCTTCGTCGTCGCGCGGGTGCGCACGGCGGCTAGCTGGACCTCACCAGGTCGAGGACCTCGCGCACCAGGGTCCACGGCTTGCGCAGCCCGTGCGCGTAGGCGTCGGTGGTGTAGTTCTGCGCCCAGTTGCAGTCGGCGCCGCACTGGTTGCTGGCCGGCCCGTGAAAGCGCGTCGGCTCCACCCGCGAGCACGCGTGGGCGTAGAGCGCGTCGACGTCGTCGAACTCCAACACGTCGACGTACTCGGGGGAGACGTTCACCGTCGCCTTGCACGGCCAGGCGAGTCGGCCGTCGAAGTCCACGTGAGGTTTGAGCGTGTTGCGGCAGTCGAGCGGCGCCGAGCCGAGCAGGCGGGTGGTCAGGCGCTCGGAGCCCACGATCCGGTGGCCCTCGCGCTTGCGGGCAATCACGTTCCGGCAGAACGCCTCGTACGCCGGGTCGTCGCGCAGGCCGCCGGCGATCCGCGGCCCGACGTTCATCGGCACCGGCGCGAACCAGATCCCCAGATCGTTCGCCAGGTCCAGCACCGCCTGGGCCTCGGCGATCTGCCCCGGCTCGACGACGCAGTTCACCATCAGCTTGAAGCGCATCGGCGCGGAGAGCTCGCGCAGCAGCAGCAGGTTGCGCAGCACGGTCTGCGGCGCGTCGGTGACCCACAGCCGGCCGAGGCGGGCGAGATCGAGGCCGTCGAGGGACACGATCACCACGTCGGTGTCGGCCAGCCAGGTGCGCCACTCGGGGCGGGCGAGCTGCCGCGCGACGAGGCTCCCGTTGGTGTTGATCAGGATCGGGAAGTACTTCAGGTCGCGCGCCGCGCGGGTGAGCGCCGGCAGGTCCTGGCGCGCGGTGGGCTCGCCGCCCGCGAAGTAGACCGACGGCGCGCGGGTGCGCATCACCTCGAGCAGCCGCTTCCCCCGCGCGGTGTCGAGTGCCCCCTTCGCCGGCAGGTCCGGGTACTTCCGTCCCTGGTGGTCGTCGCAGTAGGTGCAGCGGAAGTTGCAGGCGCGCAGCATCGTCCAGATGAAGTACAGCGGGACGAGGTCCTCCCGGCCGGCGCGGGTCCGGCGCCGGTTCTCGACGAAGTTCCCGGCGGCGGTGCGGTACGAGGCCAGCCGCCGCCGCAGCGCAGCGCCGCGCGGCTCGGGGCGCTCGAGCCGGGGAAGGAGCTCGGCCGCGAGCGCGCGCGCCTCGGCGTCCAGCCGCGGCCAGTCGGGGTGACCCGCCCGGGGCTGGTACCGCCGGAACCCGGGCAACGGGCGGGGGAGCTCTGCGATGTAGTCCTGCAGCGCGATCGCGGTCATCGGCGTCTCTCCTTGCGGTGCTTCTTCGTCCCTTCCGGTGAGCCGAGCGCCTTCGCCGCCCCGAGCGTCAGCTGGGTGAGCGTCTCCACCGCGTCCTCGCGGCGGACGCCCTTCCCGAAGAGCACCTGCAGCCCGATGCGCAGCCACAGCGCGAGCAGCCCCTGGGCCGCCAGCGCCACTCTCGCAGCGCTGCGCGCGTCGTCCCCGACCAGCGTCCCGAGCAGCGCGGTGACCAGCATCACCGCCGGCGGGTTGACCCCGTCGCGCAGGGTCTCCAGCCGCGGGGCGCCGCCCAGCCGCTGCGCGTAGGCCTGCACGAAGTGGCGCTCGGCCTCCCAGTGCTCGAGAAAGACCTCGGCCGTCCGGCGCACCCGCGCCTCGACGCTGCCCTTCCCTTCGGCCCAGACCGGCCGCAGACGCGCCTCCAGCCCGGCGTTGAAGTCCGCGAGCAGCTCGTCGGCCAGCGCCTCCTTCGTCGCGAAGTGCACGTAGACCGTGCCGTGCGCGACGCCCGCCGCCTTCGCGATGCTGCCGACGGACGTCGCGTCCCAGCCGTTCTCCGCGAAGCAAGCGAGCGCCGCCGCCTTGAGCGCCTGTCGTGTCGCGAGCTTCTGCTCCTGCCTCGGTCCCGCCGTCGCCATGCGCGCACCGCCGTTCGCTGACTGACAGTCAGTGATTAGCTGTCAGCGGCGGAGGTGTCAAGGCCTCACGCCGCGAAGGTCTCA
>JAGSPQ010000252.1 GCA_018262385.1 Myxococcaceae bacterium
ACAGCCGTTCCCGAGCTGCGCAAAGAGTCGGTGACGGTGCTGATGAAGAAGGCGGGCGCGGTCGAGGCCGAGCAGACCCAGGATCGAAACCAGACGGTGATGGGGCTTCGCATGCCCAAGCAGAGCGCCGATCAGTTCAAGGTGATGGTGGGCCTCGGCGCGCTGCTGATGTTGGCGATGGCCGGCCTCACCGTGTTCGCATTCATCCGAAAGCCCAGCTCGAGCGGGAACGGAACCCGTCCGCGCACCAAGACGAACGCGGGCGCGGCCGCGGGCCCCGAGCGCGAGGGCTGACCCAGTCCTAAGGCGGTGCCGTGGAACAGTATTTCGCCTCACTCTCGAAGCGGCAGACGATGCTGCTGCTGACTGCCGTCACCTTCGGCGGGGCGGAGAGCGTCGAGGCCCTCGATCATCTGCCCGACGAAGAGGCCGAGCTGCTCAAGCACCGCGCCCAGGCGCTGCTGCAGATCCCCCGCGACAAGCGGATCCCGTTCCTGGTGCAGGAGATCAAGCGGCTGGTGACCGCCCGCCGGCGCCAGCTCGCCTCGGTCGATCCGGCGCGGCTGGCAGCCGTGCTCGGCAAGGAGCGCCTGGCGCTGGTGGAAGTCGTGCTGCGCGCCCTGCCGGCCCAGCTGGCCGACTCGGTTCGCAAAGAGGTGCGCGGCCAGCCGGTGAAGCTGCAGCGCGAAGTGCGGCCCGACGTGCTGTCGATCATTCGCTGGAAGCTGGAAGAGGCGATTCGCCAGTCGGCACCGAAGGGAGCGGGGACCTTCAAGTTCTCCGACCTGATCACGCTGCAGTCGCGCGAGCTGCTCACGATCGCCGATCGGATGGGGGCGCGGGCGCTGGCCACCGCCATCGCCGGCCTGTCCGATGCCGATCGCGATGCGTTCCTCGCCGCCCTGCCGCCCGATCAGCGCTCGCTGGCGCAGCGGGCGAGCGATGCAGGCAAGGCCCGCAAGCTGACGGACGAAGACTCGCGCACCGTGCTCGAGATGCACAACGCGCTCCTGGAGCCCTCGACCGGCATGCGCAGCGCCGGCGCCCAGCGGTTGGCGCGCGCGGCGCTGGCCCAGGCGCCCGAGTTCGCCGCCCGGCTGATCGAGCGCAACCCGGGTGAGTTCGGGAAGCTGCTCGTGCGGTGGATGCGGGAAGAGCGAAACAAGCCGGTGCGCGGCGATGGCGGCCGGATGGACATCGTCGAGCAGATGGAGCGGCTCGCCCAGCGCGGCGTGATCGATCGCCCGATGCGCCTGCCGCCCCCGGCTCCGAAGCCTCCGCATCCGTCGGGCGTGATGCCGGGCGGCCAGCTCGTCGCCCCCCGGCCGGCCGACAAGCGCTCGCCGGTGCTGAGCGCGCCGCCCGAGAAGCGCCCGCTGGCACCCGAACGCTCGCGCTCGGCGGCGGCGGTTCCGGTTCCGATTCCGCCCGCCGGCCCGCGCAGGCCGGAGAATGCGGTGCGCCGGGACTTCATGGCCGAGCGCGAGGCGCGCAAAGCGGGCGCCAGCAGCAGCCACCCGGTGCCCAAGGTTCGCGTGCCGGATGCCACCCTGCCGCCCAGGTCCGCCCCACGCCAGGGCACCGACCCGAGCATCAAGGGGGCGAAGATCATGCGCGATGGAAAGCAGCTGCGCCGCGAGGAGCCTCCGCCCACCGGCCCGCGGCCGCGCGCTCCCACCTCGCCCGCGCTGCAAGAGATCCCCAAGCGCCGCAACCCGCCGCCGGGCGGCACGCGCTCGCCCATCTTGCGTGACGCCGGCCAGACCAACGCCTCGTCCGGCCGTGGACCCGGGCGCGGTTCGCGCTAGACTTCGCAGCTGAAAATGGATGACTCCGATCGCCGTTCGACTCCCGGGCCTGGTTCCGGCCAAGGGCCCAGGTTGAACAAGGTCATTCGCGGCGACGCGGCGACCACCGACAGCCCCCATCAGTTCGAAAAGCCGGCGCTCCGGCCGCCTCCGCGCGCCGGCGTGGTGAACGCCGAAGAGTTCGAAGCCCGCACCACCGCCAAGGACATCATCGCCGAGGCCAACAAGCGGGCCGACGAGATCAAGGCCGATGCGGAGCGCGAGAAGGAAAGGGTCTTCGCCAAAGCGGCGGAGGACGCCAAGGCCGAGGTGATGTCCAAGGCCTCGGAAGAGATCGCCCGGGCGAAGATGCAGGCGGGGCAGATCCTCGCCGACTCGGAGAAAGACATCATCGAGCTCGCGATCAAGATCGCCGCCAAGATCATCGGCCGCGACCTCGAGCGGGACCCGGAGATCATCACCGAGATCTGCGCCACCGCGACCGAGCACGCGCGCGCGGCGAAGGCGATGATCCTCCGCGTCAACCCGAAGGACGGCGCGCTGCTGCGTGAGAAGAAGCCGAAGCTGATGGAGCAGATCGGCCGGACCCTCGAGCTGGCGATTCGCGACGACGCCGACATCGAGCCGGGCGGCTGCTTGATTCAGACCGAGTTCGGCACCATCGACGCCCAGCTGAAGACCCAGTTCGACATGCTGCGCAACGTCCTCTACCCGGACGGCGCGAAGAAGGACGTCAAGTAGATGGGAGCGGTCGACGTCAAGCGGTACGGCCAGCTGATCAAAGAGGCGCAGACCGTTCGGATCCGCGGCCGCGTCACCGAGCTGACCGGCCTGGTGATCAAGGCCGCGGTGCCCAACGTGCGCGTTGGCGACATCTGCTCGATTCGCGGTCGCGGGCCGGAGTACATCCGCGCCGAGGTCGTCGGCTTTCAGGGCGAAGAGGTGATGTTGATGCCCCTGGGCGAGCTGAAGGGCATCGGGCCCGACAGCGAGGTGATCCCCACCGGCAAGCCGCTGACGATCCGGGCCGGCGACGGGCTGCTGGGCCGGGTGCTCGACGGAATCGGGCAGCCGATGGACGGCAAGGGGCCGCTGCCCACCGAGGGGATGATCGACTGGTCGGTGGACCGCGACTGCCCCGATCCGTACACCCGCAAGCGGATCGAGCATCCGCTGTCGTTGGGCGTGCGCTGCATCGACGGGTTGCTGACCGTCGGAGAAGGCCAGCGCATCGGGCTGTTCGCCGGATCCGGCGTCGGCAAGTCGACCTTGATGGGGCAGATCGCCCGCAACGCCACCGCCGAGCTCGCGGTGATCGCGCTGATCGGCGAGCGTGGCCGCGAAGTTCTGGAGTTCGTCGAAGACTCGCTCGGGCATGAAGGCCTGAAGCGCTCGGTGGTGATCTGCGCGACGTCGGATCAGCCTTCGCTCGTCCGTTTGAAGGCCGGCTTCGTCGCCACTGCGGTGGCCGAGTACTTCCGCGAGCGCGGGGGCAACGTGCTCTTCATGCTCGACACCGTCACCCGTCTGGCGCGAGCCCAGCGCGAGATCGGCCTGGCGATCGGCGAGCCTCCTGCCCGACAGGGCTACCCGCCGAGCGTCTTCTCGATGCTGCCGCGAATCCTCGAGCGCACCGGCAACTCGGCGAAGGGCAAGTGCACCGCCATCTACACCGTGCTCGTCGCAGGCGGCGACATGGAGGATCCGATCGCCGACGAGGTCCGCGGTATTCTCGACGGCCACTTCATCTTGAACCGCGCCCTGGGCGAGAGAAACCAGTGGCCCGCGATGGACGTGCTCGCTTCGCTTTCCCGCGTGATGAGCCAGATCGTCACCCCCGAGCACAAGAAGGCCGGCGGGAAGCTGCGCGAGACCCTCGCCACCTACGAGAAGCAGCGCGACCTGATTCTGCTGGGCGCCTACCAATACGGCACCGACCCGCGCACCGACTACGCGATCGACAAATACGACGCGATCATCGACTTCCTCAAGCAGGACACCAACTCGAACGTCCTCTACGCCGACACCGTCGCCCAGTTGCAGGCGCTGTTCGAAGACGCCAACTGAGCTAGGCTCCCCGGCGTATGCCCCCGTATCGACTGCAGACCCTCCTCGAGATGAGAGAGGCAGCTGAAGAAGAGGCCAAGCAGGCCTTCTCCGACGCCGTTCGCGCGCTCGCCAAGGAGCAGGCCGCGCTCAAGAAGCTCGAGGACGACCTCGAGCGCCGCAAGGTCGAGCGCAAGGCGAAGGTTCAGGCCTACATGTCGGAGGTGATGAAGCGGGGCGTGTTCGCCACCGGCATGACCCAGATGAACCGGTTCGAGCAGAAGCTCAAAGACGACGAGGCCCAGGTCAGCCTCGAGATCGAGCGGCAGAAAGAGACGGTGCGCCAGGCCGAGCTCTTCGTCGAGGTCAAGCGCACCGAGATGGCCGAGGCCGCGAAGGACAAGAAGGCGATCGAGAAGCACAAGGACACCTGGAAGAAAGAGGTCAAGAAGGTCGCGCAAGACCGGGAAGACATGCAGGGCGAGGAGATCGGCAACGCGCTCCACCTGGCCCGCACGAGGAAGCAGGGATGAGTCGGGTCGACGACGATCGCGACGCAGCCCGGGTCGCCGAACGGCTGGCCCAGGCCAAGCGCGCGGAAGAGTCGCGCGGCAAGGACAAGGCGGGCGCGGCCTCGACTTTCTCCAAGCTGGTTCAGGGCCAGAAGAACGCCCAGCAGCAGATGGCCGGGCAGAAGGCCAACACCCAGACCCAGGAGTCCGCCAACTCGGCCCGCAGCGCGATCGCCAAGATGTTGGGTGAGTCCGATTCGAAGCAGGTCGACGGAGGGAAGAGCGAAGGCGCCCGCCAGGACAAGACCCACACCCAGGCGCGCCTCGGCTCGAAGAGCTTCGACGAGAAGGTCAGGCAGTCGGCCTCCTCGGAGTCGGACGCGACCGGCCGGGTGAAGGAGTCGGGCGAGCAGGGGCAGATGCAGACCAGCTCGGCGCGCTCGGCCGATCAGAGCAGCAGCGCCTCGCGCACCGAGGGCCGCAGCGCCGACGCCCAGACCAGCAACGCCCGGCTGGAAGACCGCAAGGAGAGCTCGGACAGCGCCGCGTCGAAGACCGGCGCGGCCGGTGGCGCTCGGGCAGAGAAGGGCGATCTGAAGACCGACACCGACAAGGGCGGCGGGCAGCAGGGGGGCAAGGACAAGGGCGGCGAGCCCGCGGCGGCGGCCAGCTTCCGCTTCAACCCCGCCCTGATGGCCCCGGTGTCGGTGCAGAAGAAGAACGAGACCCAGAGCTCCGACAAGCTGCGCAAGGCGGCCGCCGAGATCGCCCAGAAGATCGTCGACCGCGTGCGGGTGGGAACCAACGCGATGGGCAAGATGGAGTTCCAGATCGATCTGAAGAACGACGTGCTCGGCGGAATGTCGGTGAAGGTCTCCTCGAAGAACGGGAAGATCACCGCCGTGTTCTCCGGCTCGGACAAAGACGTCTTGAAGATGCTCGAGGAGCAGTCGGAGTCGCTCAAGACCGCGCTGAGCGCGCGCGGCCTGACCCTCGAGACCTTGAAGACTGAGGCGAAGGTTTGAGTCCTCCTCCCCCTAAGCCGCCCCCCAAGAAAGTGCAGAGCGACCGGACGATGATGATCGACACCTCGTCGATCGAGCGCCGGCCGCCTCCCCCCGCGGCGCCGCCGCAGGGCCGGGCGCCCGCGCGCGCGTGGAAGCCGTTTCGGTTCACCAACCTCGAGAAGATCTCCCGCCTGCAGCAGCAGCTGGCCGGCCGGCTCGAGTGGATGCTGCCGGGCATCGGCGCCGATGGGCACGTCAGCGAGAGCGTGCGGCAGCGGCTTCACGAGATGTTCGAAGAGGACGTCTCGCTGTCGACCGAGTACGTCCACGTCGTCACGCCCAGGAATTTGCGGCGGTACGTCGGCGAGCCGACCTTCCTCGCGGTGCTGGCGCCGCAGCCCAACAAGACCCGTGGCTTCCTCGAGGTCGAGGTGGGCCTGGCCCACATCGCGATCGACATGCTCCTCGGCGGCGCCGGCGAGGCGGTCTCGCTGCGGCCGCTGACCGACATCGAAGAAGGGGTGATGGGGTACGTGCTGATCGAGACGCTCAAGGCGCTCGCTCCCAGCCTCGATCCGTCGTTGCCCCGGCTTCGGCTGGAGGGGATCTGCCGCGGCTTCG
>JAGSPQ010000253.1 GCA_018262385.1 Myxococcaceae bacterium
AAATCCGCTTGAGCGCGACGAACTTCCGGAAGCCGCCCGGGCCGGCGACGAAGGTGAGGAACAGCTCGGCCATTCCACCGACCGATAGGCGGGTGAGGACTTCGTAGCGGCCGATCTTCAGGCGTTGGGGCACGGCAGGACATGATGCCGGTGGCGGTGCCGATCCACTACCCGATTCTCACAAACCGGCCGCCTGCCGAACGCGCCCGGGCCCCCAAACATCGGGCCCTGATCGGAATTCGCGTCCGCCTCCTTCGTTTCCGCAACAGTTGTCATGATCCGTAGCCACCCCAGGTGCGGTCGCCGATGAGCCCACCCCTTTGCGAGCAGCGTCAGACCGAGGTCCGGTGGGGCAGAGGTACCGGGCTCAGGGGCCCGCTCACCGAGGGGAGGGCTTGATGGCCGCTCGTCTCGATCTGCTGCAGGTCGCCGGCGCCCGGATCCTCGTCGTCGAGGACGAGAGCGCGATCGCCGGCGACACCGAGCGGAGCCTGAAGGCGCTCGGCTACCGCGTCAGCGGCCGGGCCGGCACCGGCGCCGGGGCGATCGACCAGGCGGTCGCCACTTCGCCCGACGCGGTGCTGATCGACCTTCGGCTGCCGGGGCCGCTCGACGGCCTCGGGGCGGCAAAGGAAATCCAGCAGCGGCTGCGGATCCCGGTGGTGTTCCTCACCGCCTCGGCGGACGAGCCGACGCTGCGGCAGGTCGAGCTGCCGTCGCCGTTTGGTTACGTGGTCAAGCCGTTCGACGATCGGGACCTCCAGGTGGCGCTGGTGATCGCGCTCTGCCGCCACCGGGCCCAGGTCGAGATCGAGCGGCAGGTGAAGGAGCGCACCCGCGAGGTCGCCGCGGCCGAGGAGCGCTCGAGGCAGGCCGCGGCCCGGGCCGATCGGCTGCGGGCCCAGATGGCGGCGGTCTTCGAGGCGATGAGCGAAGGGGTCTTCGTCTTCGACCTGCAGGGCAACGCGGTGCTCGTCAACGAGGCCCACGTGCGGCTCGCCGGCTTCTCCAGCGCCGCGGAGATGATGAAGGGGAGCCTGGCGTCCTATGCCGAGCTCTACGAGCTCACCACCCTCGACGGAACCCCGGTGTCGGTCGAGCAGTGGCCGGCCGCGCGGGTGCTTCGCGGGGAGACCCTCTCGGGGTTGGAGCTGGTGGGGCGCCGCAAGGACAGCGACCAGCGGTGGGTGTTCGCCTTCAGCGGGTCGCCGGTGCCCGACGACGACGGCCAGCCGGCGCTCGCGGTGGTGATCACCCGCGACGTCTCGCACGCCAAGCGGGGCGAGGCCCGGCTGCTCGAGAGCGAGCGGCGGTTCCGGTTCCTGGCCGACCACCTGCCGCAGATCGTCTGGACGGCGAACCCCGACGGCTACCTCGATTACTACAACGAGCGTTGGTACGAGTTCACCGGCCTGCCCCGGGGAGAGCGCTGCGACGGGAACTGGAAGCCGATCCTCCACCCCGAAGACCAGGAGCGGTGCGACGCCGCCTGGTACCACTCGGTGGCGACGGCCGAGCCGTACCAGATCGAGTACCGCTTCAACGACCGCAAGGCCGGGTCCTACCGCTGGTTCCTCGGCCGGGCGCTGCCGCTGCGCGACGAGGCGGGACGGGTGGTGAAGTGGTTCGGCAGCTGCACCGACATCCACGATCAGAAAGAGACCGAGGAGAAGCTCGCCGCCGCGCTCCACATCCGGGAAGACTTCGTGGCGATCGCCGCCCACGAGCTGAAGACCCCGCTGTCGGCGCTGCTGATGCACGTGCAGAGCCTGCAGCGCGCCCGCCGGGCGGCGGCCGTCCCGGTGAACCTCGACGAGCGGTTGGACAAGGCGGCGCGGGCCGGGCGCCGGCTGGACAAGCTGCTCGCGCAGATGCTCGACGTCTCCCGCATCACCTCCGGGCGGCTGCGGCTGGAGCTCGAGCCGCTCGAGCTGCGGGGGCTGGTGGAGGAGGTGACCCGCCACTTCGCCGAGCAGGTGCAGCGGGTCGGCTCGAGCCTCCACGTCACCGCGCGGACCCGCGCCTTCGGCCTGTGGGATCGGCTGCGGATGGAGCAGGCCTTCACCAACCTGCTGGCCAACGCGGTCAAGTACGGGGAGGGCAAGCCGATCGACGTCGAGCTCCGGGAAGAGGAAGGCCACGCGGTGGTGCTCGTCACCGATCGGGGCATCGGCATCGACCCCAGTCAGCAGAAAGTGATCTTCGAGCGGTTCGAGCGCGCGGTGGGCACCCGGGAGTTCGGTGGCTTCGGCCTCGGGCTGTGGATCACCCGCCAGCTCGCCGAGGCGAGCGGCGGCCGAATCGAGGTCGAGAGCACCCTCGGCCAGGGCTCGACGTTCACCCTGCGCCTGCCCATTCAGCCCACGGAGGAACCGCCTGCTCACCCCTGAACGCCCTGTGCTGGTCGTCGATGACGACCCCGACATCCGCGAAGCCTTGCGGGACACCCTCGAGCAGGAGGGCTACTGCGTCGCCGAGGCCACCGACGGCTCCGCGGCGCTGAGCTACCTGCGCTCGAGCCCGCCTCCGCCGCTCATCCTGCTCGACTGGAACATGGCGCCGATGAACGCCGCCGCGTTCATGGAGGAGTTTTCCCGCGAGCCCGCCTACGCGCAGATCCCCGTCGTGCTGCTCACTGCCGACGTGAAGGCCGACGAGCGCGCGAAGGCGATTCGCTGCGCGGGCTACCTGACCAAGCCGGTCACCCTCGACGCGCTGTTCGAGACGGTCGCCCGCTACTGCCGCTGAGCTCAGCCGGGCACCCGAGAGCTAGAGTGTCCCCCCAATGGGGACGCTGCTGATCGTCGGGTGGGTGCTGGCGGCCGAGCCGCTGCCGGCTTCCTACGAAGGGAAGCTGTCGACTCCCGATCTGCTCCAGACGGATCCGAAGGCCGGCTTTCCCGACGGAGGAAAGATGTTCTGCGCGCCGGTCGCGGTGTCGAACGGCCTGATGTGGCTGGCGGCCAACGGCTACCCGAAGCTGCTCGCCCCCGGGCAGGACCAGGTCGGGCTGGTGCTCGCGCTCGCCGGGCCGCAGTTCCTCGATCAGGATCTGGGAGAAGGAACCGGAGCCGGCGAGCTGCTGCGCGGCGTCGCCCGCTGGGTGAAGCAGAGCGGGTACCCGGCGCGGCGGCTCGAGTTCCAGGGGTGGCGCAAGCACGGCCCCAGCTACTCGACCGGGGTCGCGGTGCCGCAGCTGCAGTGGATCAAGCGGGCGCTGCTCGGGCCGTCGGCGGTGTGGCTGAACGTCGGCTGGTACCGGCGGGACGCGAACGCCGACACCTACCAGCGCGTCGCCGGCCACTGGGTCTCGCTGGTCGGCTACGACGGCGAGGTGCTGATCGTCCACGATCCTTCGCCCCGCTCGGAGAAGGGCGGCGTCCACAATCGGATCACCGTCGAGGCGATCGGCAGCGGCCGGCTGGTTGGGAAGAAGGCCGGGCTTCCGCGCGAGGCGACCGGCTACCTGAAGATCACCGGTGGGCTGCCGGTGAAGAAGGGCCTCGACCTCGGGATCCTCGACGGGGTGGCGGTGCTCGAGCTGGAGTGAAGCGCGCTTGCCAACCCACCCTTCCAGCGGAGATAAGTCCGCCTTCTCGGGAAGGGAGCTTGCGCACGATGAAGACGGTGCTGAAGGTGTTTGGGGGGCTGGTGTTCCTGCTGGTGGTGGCGGCGGGCGGGGCGTTCGCCTGGGGCAAGAGCACGGCGGCGGGGAAGCTGGCGGCGAAGGTCGAGACCCACCGGGTCGACTTCCCGATTCCCTTTCCGCTCACCGAGGCCGAGCTCGCCGAGCTGAAGGCGCAGCAGCCCGAGGCGGCCGAGGCCGAGCTGAAGAAGGTGGCGCTGGAGCGCGCGATCGCCCGCGGGAAGCATCTGGTCGATGCGCGCTACGCCTGCAGCGAGTGCCACGGGAAGAACTTCGGAGGCGGGGTGATGGTCGACGCGCCGCCGATCGGGAAGATCCTCGGAGTGAACCTCACCTCCGGCAAGGGCGGGCAGATCGCCAACTACCAGCCGGCCGACTGGGATCGGATCGTCCGCCACGGGGTGCTGCCCGACGGCCGGCCGGCCGCGATGCCCTCGCTGGATTTCGTGGCGATGACCGACCGCGAGCTGTCGGACATCGTCGCCTACCTCCTCTCGGTGCCGCCGGTGGACGCGGAGATCGCCCGCCCCACCCTCGGCCCGGTCGGGACGATGCTGATCGCCACCGGCAAGCTGCCGCTCAGCGCCAACGTGATCACCGAGCACCAGGCGCCCCACCGGATCGAGCCCCCGGCCGCGGCGGAGACCACCGAGTTCGGCAAGCACCTGGTCGGCGTCTGCACCGGCTGCCACGGCGCGGATCTCTCCGGAGGTCCGGTGCCCGGCGGCGATCCCTCCTGGCCCCCGGCGCTCAACCTCACTCCGCACGCCGACGGCCTCGCCGGTTGGAGCTACGAGGACTTCGTCCGCGCGCTCAAAGAGGGCAAGCGGAAGAACGGCGCCGAGCTGCGCGTGCCGATGAGCGCGATGAAGGCCTACGCCGCCAACATCACCCAGACCGAGCTGAAGGCGATGTGGGCCTACCTCCAGACCGCGCCGGCGCGGCCCTCGCCGAAGTAGCGGGCTCATCACTGCGCGGCGAAGCTGCCGACTCAGTCGAGGTCGTAGCGAACGACGACCGCGTTGTGATCCGACGCGAAGTGGTCGTCGACCCTCGTCGACAGCTTCTTCAGCGCCTCGTTCCGCGCGTGCATCACGTAATCGAGCGTCGACCCGCCGTGCGTGCCGACATGGATGTTGCTGTCGTAGGCCACCTGGTTGCCGAAGGCCTTGAAGTGGTTGCGGTTGAAGTCGCCGGTGATGGTGACTGGGTGGCCCTGGCGCTCGAAGCGCTCGATCAGCCGTCCCATCTTCTCGATGTGCTGGTTCCACATCGCTTTACGCCAGGGATCGCTCGCCTGTTGTTTGCTGTTCCACGCCCCGCTCACCAGGTGGGTGTTCATGTGGATCATCGTTTCGCCGGTCTCTTTGTTCTTCAGCTTCACCCACGCGACGTTGCGGTTCGGCGAGATCTTCGCCTCGCCTCCGTGCATCCTCTCCACGCCCGAGTCGAGGAGCTTCCAATCTTTGCTCTTCCACGAGATCGGAGTCTGCAGCCCTTTCGGCATGAAATGATCAAAGCCCGGCAGGTCGCGAATCGCCTGGCGGTAGCGTTCCGGGCCGATCTCCTGCCAGCCGATGATGTCGCCGGACCTGGCCGCCCTCCGCACGTCGTGGACCACCTTGTCCTGCGACATCTCGGGGTTGCTCTTCACGTTCATGCTGACGACGTCGAACACCCCTTCGCCCTTCGCGCCGGGCTTGGTGCCGGCCAGACCGAGCTCGAGGAGCTTCGAGATCCGCTCGCCGACGATGCCGTTCTCTTTCCAGCCATGCCGGTGCTCGAACTTCGTCACCGCGGCCTTCGTCTTCGCATCGAAGAAGCTGTCTACGGGTCCCTTGAGGAGCCCTCTTTGCTTCAGCTGCTGCTCCAGCTTCCGAACCGGTGCTCCCACCGAACCAACGCTCAGCCGTCGAATGGAGGTCATGTCGGGGGTTATCGGCCCGGGGCAAGACGGCGAAGGTCGGGCAAATGAACAACCGCCCTTACAAAGCGGGGCAATTGTTTCAGGGCAGGCAACGCCCGCTGCCTTCAGTCGCCGAAGTCCCCGAAGTCGTCGCCACCGGAGGAGTCGTCCCCGGCGCCGTCGTCCGCCGCGGCGACGGGTTCGCTTTCGGCCGCGGGCTCATTGAAGCCGCCGAGGAACTGGTGGGCGATCGCGCTGCCGATGAAGGTGCCCGCGATGCTGCTCATCAGCGTGCCGCCGAAGCCGCCGCCGGCGCCTGCGAAGGTCCGCTCGAGCGAGCCGGGGCGGGTCAGCTCTGCCCGCGTGGCGGCGCGGGCGAGGGCGCGGGGATCCGACGCGTTCGCCGCGGCGATGCGCTCGGGCGCTGCCAGCT
>JAGSPQ010000254.1 GCA_018262385.1 Myxococcaceae bacterium
CGATGGCAGCTTCCTCCACCTCCACCCGGCGATCGCGGTGGTCACCAACATCGATCCTGAGCACATGGATCACTACGGCACCCTCGAGAAGCTCAAGGCCGGCTTCATCGACTTCTGCAACCGGGTCCCGTTCTACGGCCTCAACGTGCTGTGCCTCGACAGCCCGAACGTGCAGGCGATGCTGCCCGCGCTCGAGAAGCGGGTCGTCACCTACGGCAGCTCGCACGCCGCCGACTACCGGATCGAGGGGATCACCCTCGACGGCTACCAGACCCGCTTCACCGCCTTCCGCCGCGACCTGCCGCTGGGCGACTTCACCGTGCGGATGGTCGGCGCCCACAACGCGATGAACGCCCTGGCGGTGATCGCCGTCGCCGAAGAGCTCGACGTGCCGCTCGACACCGTCCGCAGCGCCCTCGCCAACTTCGAGGGCGTCCAGCGCCGCTTCACCGTCAAGGGCGAGGCGGCCGGGATCACCATCGTCGACGACTACGGCCATCACCCCACCGAGGTCCGCGCCACCCTCGCCGGCGCCCGCCGCGCCTTCGGCCGCCGGCTGGTGGTCGCCTTCCAGCCCCACCGCTACACCCGCACCCGCGACCTGCTCGACGAGTTCGTCAGCGCCTTCAACGACGCCGACCTGCTCTTCCTCACCAACATCTACGCCGCCGGCGAAGAGCCGATCCCCGGCATCAGCGGCGCCGGGCTCGCCGACGCGGTGCGCGCCCACGGCCACCGCGACGTCACCTACGTCGACCGCCGCGTCGATCTTCCCGCCGCGCTGCTGCCCCGCCTCGAGCCCGGCGACCTCGTCGTCACCCTCGGCGCCGGAGACATCACCCAGGTCGGCCCCGAGCTGCTCGCCCTGCTCCAGGCCAGGAAATGAACGTGGCGCGACGACTCGACCCCTCCTGGCGAACCGCGCTCGAGCAGCTGCAGCCCGGTGAGCTGCGCTTCGACGAGCCGCTCGCGCCCTGGTGCAGCATCCGCGCCGGGGGCCACGCCGAGGCCCTCGTCCGCCCCGCGTCTCCCCAGCAGCTGGTCGAGCTGCTGAAGCTCGCCCACGCCGGCGGCATCCCGGTCAGCACCCTGGGCGGCGGCGCCAACACCCTCGTCGGCGACGGCGGCGTCCCCGGGATCACCTTGAAGCTCCCCGCCGACTTCGTCCCCGAGCAGCTCGAGCCCGGGCGGATCACCCTCGGGGGAGGGTCGGCGATCACCCGGCTGATCACGGTGATGAAGCAGCAGCAGCGGGTCGGCGCCGAGTTCCTCGCCGGCATCCCCGGCACCCTCGGCGGCGCGGTGACGATGAACGCCGGCACCAAACACGGCGAGTGCATGAGCATCGTCGAGGCCGTCGAGCTGGCCACCCCCGCCGGCCTGGGCTGGGTCGACGCCGCCCAGCTTCCCCACGAGTACCGCCACACCTCGCTGCCCCCCGGCGCGATCGTCACCCGGGTCCGCTTCGTCCTCCCCGAGGGAGATCTCGAGGCGTCGAAGGCCCAGATGGACCTGGACCTCGCCTACCGCAAGCGCACCCAGCCGCTCTCCCAGCCGAACTTCGGCTCGGTGTTCACCAACCCGAAGGGCGACTTCGCCGGCCGGCTGATCGAGGCCGTGCAGCTCAAAGGGCACACCCTCGGCCGCGCCCAGTTCTCGATGCTCCATGCCAACTGGATCGTGAACCTCGGCGGGGCCACCGCTGCCGACGTGACCGCCCTGATGGACCTCGCCACCCTGCGCGTCCGCGAGGCGCACGGGATCGCGCTGCACCCCGAAGTGAAACGGATCGGAGTCTTCCTGTGACCCCAGCAGAACTGAAAACCCGCCGCATCGGCGTGCTGATGGGCGGCCTCTCCGAAGAGCGCGCGGTCTCTCTTCGCTCGGGCGCCGCCGTCTCCCAGGCGCTGCGCGAGCTCGGCTACCCGGTGATCGAGATCGACGTCGGCAGGGATCTGCCCGCCCGCCTCGTCGCCGAGAAGATCGACCTCGCCTTCATCGCCCTCCACGGCCGCTACGGCGAAGACGGCTGCGTCCAGGGCCTGCTCGAGTCGATGTTCATCCCCTACAGCGGCTCGGGCGTCCTCGCCTCCTCGGTCGGGATGGAGAAGGTCTTCACCAAGCAGGTCTTCGTCGCCCACGGCCTGCCCACTCCCGCCTGGGCCGCCTTCAGCACCGCCGCCGACGCGCTCGCCGCCGCCCTCCCGTTCGGCTTCCCCTGCGTGGTCAAGCCGTCCTGCGAAGGCAGCTCGGTCGGGATCCACATCTGCAAGACCCGCGCGGAGTACGAGGCGGCGATCGCCGACGCCAGCAAGTACGCCGGCAAGCTGCTGGTCGAGCAGTACGTCAAGGGCAGGGAAGTGCAGGGCGCGGTGCTCGACGACGAGGCGCTCGGCGCAATCGAGATCGTCCCCGCCCGCGAGTTCTACGATTACCAGGCCAAGTACGGCGCCGACTCGGGCACCCAGTACCTCTTCCCCGCGCCGCTGCCGCCCGACCTCTACGCGAAGGTGAACCTCACCTGCCTCGCCGCCCACCGCGCGCTGGGCTGCTCGGGGGCCTCCCGCTCGGACGTGATCATCACCCCGGATGGACAGGCTCTTTTGCTCGAAGTCAATACCCTGCCGGGCATGACCGGCTCCTCCCTGCTGCCGAAGATCGCCGCGGGCCGAGGAATCGGCTTCCCCCAACTTTGCGAGCGCCTGCTTTTGAGCGCGGCGCTCAAGGCCTGATCGATGACCCCGAATCGATCTGACACCTGCCCACACCGCTACAGCGACGTGCCTGTAGACGAAAAATTGCCGAGCGCCCCGGGCGGCTCGACGATTCGAGTGCTTCACCACTCCCCCAAATCAGCCGCCCAATGCAGTGCGCGCGAAAGCGCGAGGGCAAGAAGAAGATGATTTTCCGCGCGAAGAAAAATCGCAGGCGCGTCGATGTCGCGAAGAAGACGGCCGAGCTCAAGGCGGTCGCTTCCACGCTCGCCCCGACCCTGTTCCGGGTGCTGGGCGCGATCGTCGCGTCCGCTGCGATCGCCTTCGGCGCGTACTCGCTCCTGCAGTGGGCCCGCCAGTCGCCCCGGTTCGCGATCACCCGCCTCACCTTCAACGGCAACGAGCACGCCAGCGACGCCGAGCTCACCCGCTTCGGCGGTCTGCAGCTCGGCCAGAACCTCGTCGCGATGGACGCGCTCGCCGTCGAGCGCCTGGTCGCCACCCACCCCTGGGTCAAAGCCGCCCGCGTCGACCGCCGGTTTCCCGATCGGCTCGAGGTCCAGATCACCGAGCACCGTCCGGCCGCGATGGTCTCCCTCGGCGATCTCTACCTCCTCGACGAGGACGGAGAGCCGTTCAAGCGGGTGCAGCCCTCCGACGCCCTCGACCTGCCGATCGTCACCGGCGTCGAGCGCGAGGACTGCGTCGCCCGCCACGACGAGACCGTGCTGCGGCTCACCACCGCGCTCGCCCTCGCCCGCGCCTACTCCGCCTCGGCCAAGGGCAACCCGCTGTCCGAGATTCACCTCGAGCTCGAGGGCGTCACCCTCATCACCGCCGACGGCGAGCACGTGCAGCTGGGCGAGGGCGCCTGGCCCGAGAAGCTCGAACGCCTCGCCCGCGTCCGTCAGGAACTCAAGGCCCGCGCGCTCACTGCTGCGGTGATTCGCCTCGACAACCGTGCCCGGCCGTCCTCGGTCACCGTCTCGCTGCAAACGATCAATCCAGCCGCCAGCCCCGAAAGGGGAGGGCGGCCGGGGAAGTAACCGCTCTTTTCCGAAAGGGGGAGCGTCACTTGGGAGGAAGGGAAAACATGGCGAAGAACAGCAAGGGAGGAGAGATCATCGTCGGCCTCGACATCGGCACGACCAAGATCTGCGCGATCGTCGGAGAGCTCACCGACGACGGCATCGACATCATCGGCATCGGCAGCCATCCCTCGAAGGGCCTGCGCAAGGGCGTGGTGGTCAACATCGAGGCCACCGTCGCCAGCATCCGCCGCGCGATCGAAGAGGCCGAGGCAATGGCCGGCACCGAGATCACCCACGTCTACACCGGCATCGCCGGCGGCCACATCAAGGGCTTCGGCAGCCGCGGCGTCGTCGCGCTCAAGGACAAGGAAGTCCGCGAGGCCGACATCGCCCGGGTGATCGAGCAGGCCAAGACGGTGAACATCCCGGTCGACCGCGAGGTGATCCACGTCCTCCCCCAGGAGTTCATCGTCGACGACCAGGGCGGGATCAAGGAGCCGCTCGGCATGGCCGGCTACCGCCTCGAGGCCAAGGTCCACATCGTCACCGGCGCGGTCGCCAGCGCGCAGAACATCGTCAAGTGCGCCAACCGCACCGGCCTCAACGTCGCCGACATCGTGCTCCAGCCGCTCGCCTCGTCCGAGGCGGTGCTGACCGATGAAGAGAAGGAGCTCGGCGTCTGCCTGGTCGACATCGGCGGCGGCACCACCGACATCGCGATCTTCCACGGCGGCTCGATCGTCCACACCGCGGTGATCGCGCTCGGCGGCAACAACCTCACCAACGACATCGCCGTCGGCCTGCGCACCCCGGTGCACGAGGCCGAGCGGATCAAGCAGAAGTACGGCTGCTCGCTCTCCTCGATGGTCGACAAGCAGGACATGATCGAAGTCCCCTCGGTCGGCGGCCGCGAGCCCCGGGTGATGGGCCGGCAGATCCTCTGCGACATCCTCGAGCCCCGGGTGGAAGAGATCTTCCAGCTCGTCCACCACGAGGTCGAGCGCAACGGCTTCTCCGAGGCGCTCACCTCCGGCGTCGTCATCACCGGCGGCTCCACCCTGCTGCCCGGGATGAACGAGCTGGCCGAAGAGATCATGGGCGTCCCGGTTCGCCGCGGCACCCCCCGCGGCATCGGCGGCCTGGTCGACGTGGTGAAGAGCCCGATCTACGCCACCGGCGTCGGCCTGGTCGTCTACGGCGCCCGCCACCAGGATCGCCGCCTCTTCCGCATCCGCGAAGAGAACGTCTTCCGCAAGGTCAAGGGCCGGATGAGCGAGTGGCTCAAGGAAGTCTTCTAGGACCCACTGCTACAGCCACGTAGCTGAAAACTTGCTCCCGCCCTGTGCGGGCTGAAAATCAACCCAACTTACCGGAGCTCCCACCATGGACCAGTTCGATCAGAACAAGCAGGCAGCCCGCATCCGCGTCGTCGGCGTCGGCGGGGCAGGCAGCAACGCAGTCAACACGATGATCGCCAACAAGCTCGATCGGGTCGACTTCATCGCCCTCAACACCGACGTCCAGGCGCTCGCCAACAACCAGGCGTCGATTCGCCTCCAGATCGGCAAAGAGCTCACCCGCGGCCTGGGCGCCGGCGCCAACCCCGAGATCGGCCGCCAGGCCGCCACCGAGTCCCGCGACGAGATCGCCGCCGCGCTCGAGGGCGCCGACATGGTCTTCGTCACCGCCGGCATGGGCGGCGGCACCGGCACCGGCGCCGCTCCGGTCGTCGCCGACATCGCCAAGTCGATGGGCGCGCTCACCGTCGGCGTCGTCACCAAGCCGTTCATGTTCGAGGGCAACCGCCGCCGCAAGGCCGCCGAGCAGGGCCTGCAGGAACTGAAGGCCGCCGTCGACACCCTGATCACCATCCCCAACCAGCGCCTGCTCACCATCTGCACCGAGCCGATGCCGCTGCTCGACACCTTCAAGCGCGCCGACGAGGTGCTGCTCAACGCGGTGCAGGGGATCTCGGATCTGATCCAGTACCACGGCTACATCAACGTCGACTTCGCCGACGTGAAGACGATCATGGGCGAGCAGGGCCTCGCGCTGATGGGCACCGGCCGCGCCGCGGGCGACAAGCGCGCCCTGCGCGCGATGGAGCAGGCGATCTCCAGCCCGCTGCTCGAGGAAGTCAGCATCGACGGCGCCCGCGGGATGCTGATCAACATCACCGGCGGCCGCGACCTCAACATCCAGGAAGTCAACGAGGCGCTCACCCTCGCCCA
>JAGSPQ010001035.1 GCA_018262385.1 Myxococcaceae bacterium
GGCGGTACTCCCTCTTGAAGTGGGCCAGCGCGGCGGGCTCGGAGCTCCGCAACACCTTGAGGGCGACGTGCTGGTCGCCGTTCTGATGATCGATCGCCTCGTAGACGATGCCCATGCCGCCGCGGCCGAGCTCGCCCAGCAGCTTGAAGCGCGCGGTGCCGGCGAAGCGTTCAACGTCCGGATTCATTGCTACCCCCTCGAAGCAGGCTGCCCCACCCGGCGCCGATCAGTCGGCGGCGCTCCGGTCTGACTACTTCCCCTTCATCTTCTTCTGCGGGGGCCGGGTCATCCCGTACGCGTGGAGCCGATTCTGCACCGTGCGCAGAGAGACCCCGAGCAGCGTGGCCGCTGCTCCCTGGTCGCCCCCGCTCTTCTTCAGCGCCGCGAGCGTGGCGGCCTTCTCGGCGGCTTCCCGCGCCTGGGCCATCGTGGTGCCCGAGGCCGCTGCGGTCGCGGCCGCCGCAGCCAATGCGGCCGTGTCCACGGGCAAGACGGCGGCGATCTCGGCCGCGGTGAGGGGGCCTTCGTCCGACAGCACCACCGCGCGCTCGACCATGGTGCGCAGCTCGCGGACATTTCCCGGCCACGGAAAAGCCTTCAGCAGGGCAATCGCCTCGGGGGTGAAGCTGGGCGGCTGGCGCTCCAGCTTGGCGGCAAAGTCGGCGGCGAAGGCGGTCGCCAGTTCCTCGATGTCCCCGGTCCGCTCGCGCAGGGGCGGGGTCACCAGCGTGAAGCCGTTGATCCGGTAATAGAGATCCGCGCGGAACGCGCCCCGGGCGACCTCGGCCTCGAGGTCCCGGTTGGTGGCGAAGAGGAACCGAACGTCGATCGGCTCGGCCTTGCCACCCACCGGCGTCACCAGGCGCTCTTCGAGGACGCGAAGCAGCTTGGCCTGGGTTTCCAGGGGCATCTCGCCGATCTCGTCGAGGAACACCGTGCCGCCCTTCGTGGCGGCGAGCTGTCCGACCTTGTCGGAGTCGGCGCCGGTGAAGGCGCCCTTCACGTGACCGAACAGCTGGCTCTCGAGCAGCGCCGAGCTGATGGTGGTGCAGTTGATCGGCAGGTACGGCCCCTGGCTGCGCTTGCTTCGCTTGTGCAGTTGGGTAGCGAGGACGTCCTTCCCGACGCCGGTCTCACCCAGCAGCAGCACGTTGATGTTGCTGGGCGCGATGCGATCGACGAGCCGGTTCACCGCCGCCATCGCGTCGTCGCGGACCACGAAGCCCGGGGTGGGTGCCGCCGCGGGCCGGGCGCAGGTCGCGAGCAAGGCGTCGGCGGTGGTGCCGTCGCGGGGGGCCGCGGCCGCTCCGCCGCGAACGCGGGCTCCGGCAGCCACCAGCTGGGTCGACAGGCGCTCGAGCAGGGCCTGCCCTTCGTCGCCCTTTGTCTTTTCAACCAGGACTTCGAATTGGCGGGGCCCAAAGCTCGCCACCACGTCCGCAGGCGACAGCTCGGCGGAGAGCACGTCCTGGGCAACGCCCGGATTCGCCACCACCTCGAGCCTGAGCACCACGAACGGCGGGCGCGCGCGGGCGATCCGCTCGACGAATTGCGCGTGGGTAATCAGCGTCCACGGCCGGTTGCGATTCGCGAGCTCGTCCGGCTGCAGCACCGCCAGCGTCTTGCCCAGCTCGAAAGTGTCGCCCGAGCCGAGCTCGACGGTCTCGTTCTTCTCGAGCCGCCGCCCCCGGACGACGGGGCTGTTCGGGCCGCCCAGGTCTTCCAGGGTCACCCGTTCGCCCAGGTGCAGCGTGGCGTGGCGGCGGGAGGCGGTCGCGTCGTCGAGGCGGACGTCGGCATCTTCGGCCCGTCCGAGGGTCACCGAGCCGGTTCGCGGTAGCGCATGCCACGAGCTGCCTTCCTCGGACACCACCACCAGGCGCCACCGGCCCGGTTGGCTGGAGACTGGTTTGAGCAGCAGCCGCTCGGTGGGTGCTTGTGAACGCGTCATGGGCGCGGAGGGTACTCGGTTGTCCGGGTGGCAGGGCCTCGCGAGTGCCAGGTCGGCGCGGGCCGGGCCTGTCAGTCACGCTGCAGTCACGGTGGCTGTCTTGCCCGAAGCCACCGCGCTGAAGACGTCACGTGCGACTGGGGTCGCGCGCCGCCACGGCGAGAGCTGCCATGAATTGTCTGGTCAGGAGTCGTGCGCGGAGTCGCACGCGGCGCGGCGCGCGGGAAGAGCGCGCTGCGGCGGCGGGGCCCACCGGCGCCTTGGCCTCGGCCAACCCTGCCGCGCCGTCCGAGGCGGTGCTCGAGTGAATCCGTGGGACGCGGAGCGGCGCGCGGGTTGCTCGCGGGGCCGTCGATCGTCACGCAGGCCAGCGTCGACACCAGGGGAAAACGAGCAGCAGTACGCGTGGGCTCATGGCAACGGCCTCAGGGGGAAGGCAGTCAGCGTCGCGATCACCGGATCGGCAAAGCCCCAACCCGAGCGCTGGCACTCGAACGCCTGGGTCAGCTTCCGCTCGATCGACGGCTCGGACAGTGCCTTCGGCGTCTGGGGCTCCAACGCCTCGAGCGCTTGCTGGCACGGCCTGAGCCCGGCGAGCTGGGCTCTGGCGGCGGGCGCCAGCTGGACGTCGGCGCCGTCGAGCGTGAGCCGCCCCTCGGCCAGCCCCAGCCCCTCGTCCACCGACAGGTCCAGCTGCCCATCGTACAGCGGGCGGGGTGCGATCCGCGCCGCCGCGA
>JAGSPQ010000005.1 GCA_018262385.1 Myxococcaceae bacterium
CGGTAGAGATCCCGATCGGCCTTCAGCCGCCGCGAGATCCGCGCCGGCACCAGCTCGGGCGGCAGCGACTGGAGCGCCTTCATCGCAAACCGCCCCGCGACCGCCTCGCCCAGCACCGCCACCATCTCCCGCGAGATCCCCGCGGTGTCCGGCTGCCAGGTGCGCATCGAGCCGTAGAAGATCGAGCCCAGGCCCGACTCGTATTCGCCGGCCAGCTCGGTGCGCCCCTGTTCCCACTCGCTGACGTAGTGGACCAGGTCGTCGATCCCCTCGGGCCAGGCGTGGCTTCGCACCCGGTAGGCGAGCAAGAGCGCGGCGGTGATGATGTCGAGCGTCGGCTCGTGCGCCCGCAGGATGATCGGGCCCTCCAGCGCGTCGAGGGCGGCGGCCGACTTCAGCACCGCCTCGGTCGTGCTGCGCAGGGCCAGGCTGCGCCACTGGGGCAGCTTCCACCCGAGCATCCGCGGGTGGGCGGCCAGCGAGGCCTCGCGGGTGCCCACCCCGAGGAAGATTTCCTGCACCAGGGGCTCGACGCCCGGGTCAGGCCTCTGGAGATCCCACGTGAACTGCTTCACATCGAAGAGGGAATCGATCGCGCTCTGCACGCCGGGGTCCATTGGTCGCGGCGCAGCATAAGGGTAGAAGGCGCTCATGACCGCATCCGTGTTGGTGACCTGATGGACATCGAACCGCTGCTCGCAAGGCTCGAGGCGCTCGCCCCCAGCTTCGGCCGGGCCGAGGACGACATCCGCGCGACGGTGAGCCGCGGCCGCTCGGAGGACTACAAGGGCGTGATGCAGAACTGCCGCCTGGTGCTCGAGGCGCTGCTGCGCGCGCTGGTCTCCGACCACCTCAAGCAGACCCCGGGCAAGGCGATGCTCGACGAGCTGATCACCAAGTTCCGCCAGCAGGCCAACGCGGGCGTGATCCCGATGAACATCCTCGCCCACATGGGCACGGTGCAGGCCTGGGGCAACCTCTCGTCGCACGATCAGGCCACCAAGCTGACGGACGACGGGGTGAAGGTCGGCAAGGGCGAGGTGATGGCCTCGCTCAACTCGATGGTGGCGATCCTCGACTGGTATGCGGCGGCGTTCGGGCCCAGGCCGGCCCCGGGAGCGCAGCCGACCAGCCTCGCCCCCGCGCGCGCCGCGGCCGCGGGGGTGGCCGCCGGCCCGAAGAAGGCGCCGGTGGTTCCGATCGCGATCGGGGTGGTGGTGCTCGCCGCGATCGGGGCGGGCGGGTTCTTCGCCACCCGGCCCACCGCCGCGGTGGCTCCTCCGATCGCGGCGGTCACTCCGGTTCCGGCGGTCTCGCCGTTCGTCGCCCTCGACGCGCTCTACGCGAAGTGGAGCGAGCCCAAGCCGCCCGCCGCCTGCCGATCGGCGAAGGACGCGGCGGTGCTGGCCGCCAACCCGACCGACCTGGCGGCGCTCGAGGCGCTGCCGGTCAACCGCAGCGCCGAGGCCTGGTACGTGATCGCCCGCGCCCAGCTCGATCAGAAGCTCGACGCGGCGCCGGCACTGAAGCACGCGCTGGAGTGCGAGCGGTTCGCGGCCGCCCACAACCTGCAGGGGAAGATCGCGATCATGGAGGGCCGGGCTGCCGACGCGCTGACCAGCTTCACCACCGCGGTGGCGATCGCGCCCGGGTTCGCCAAGGCCCGCTACAACCTCGCCATCATCCACCTCAAAGAGCAGCGGATCGGCGAGGGGATGAAGGAGCTGCAGCGGGCCACCACTGACGAGCCGAAGTTCGCCGACGCCCACTACCTGCTCGCCCGCGCCTACCAGGGCCAGAAGCAGATGGTCGAGGCGAACGCCGAGTTCTGCGCCGCGGCCGACCAGGGCCACCAGGAGGCGCAGGCGAAGTGCGAGCGCTGACCGCCCTCAGCCTGCTCGCCGCCGCTCTCGCCCAGGCGGCGCCGCTGAAGCTCGCGGTGGTCTACGGCCACAACGGAGGGACGGCGACGCGGCCCGCGCTGCGCTTTGCCGAGCACGACGCCTCGCGGATGGCGGCGACGCTGACCGAGCTGGCGGGGGTTGCGCCGGCCGACCTGAAGCTGCTGCTGGGGACCCCGAGGGAAGAGTTCGAGCAGGCGCTCGAGTGGGCGGGCGAGCGGATTGCCGCCGCGCACCAGCGCCCGGGGGCTCAGGCGATCCTCTACGTCTATGTCTCGGCGCACGGCGACGATGGGCGGGGGCTCGAGCTGGGCCCGCAGACGCTGGCCTGGGCCGACCTGAAGGCGAAGCTCTCGGCGACGAAGGCCGACGTCCGGGTGGCGGTGATCGACGCCTGCAACGCCTCGGGGATGCTGGAGGCCGGCGGGCAGCCGACGCCGGCGTTCGCCCTGCGCGCGGAGGATCGGCTGACCGTGGCGGGCGAGGCGGTGATCACCTCGAGCGCGGCCAACGAGCCGTCGCTGGAGGCCGGCGCCTACAAGGGCAGCGTCTTCACCCACCACCTGCTGGCCGCGTTCCGGGGCGCCGCCGATCGATCGGGCGATGGCCGGGTCTCGCTCGAAGAGGCCTACCGCTACGCCTACGCGCGCACGGTCGAGGGCCAGAGCGGCCAGCACCCCGGCTACGGCTTCAAGCTCGCCGGCCACGGAGAGCTGCAGGTCACCTCGCTGAAGGGCGCCGCGACGGTCACCCTGCCGCGCAACCTCGAGGCGGTGACGATCTCCGAGCTCGAGTCGGGCGATCGCTACCTCGAGGTCCGCGCGCCCGACAGCCGCACCCTCGCGCTGCCTCCCGGGCGCTGGGAGCTCAAGGTCTGGCGGGCGGGGAAGGCGAGGGTAGGGAGGCTGACGCTTGGCGCCGGCCAGCGGATCACCCTCGATGAGAGCGCGCTCGCCGCCGCTCCGGCCGCCACCGCCCAGCTGGTCCGGCTCTCGGCCAGCCCCCATTATTGCGTGGAGAAGATCGACTCCGAGCCGCAGTTGGCGGCGCTGGCGCAAGAGCTCACCCGGGCGCTCGAGGGCCAGGAGGGCCACGCCTGCTTCGAGGGCTCGCAGGGCGCCCGGCTGACCCTTTCCCGCGAGCGGACCCAGCAGCTGCGCGTCACCGGCACGGTGGGCACCCGCCGGGTCGACCTGCGGTGCGACGAGGCCGCCCTGGCCGTGGAAGTCGGCAAAGCGCTGGCGGCGGCGCTCTAGCCAGCAGGGCTGGCGATCAAATGGGCCACCGCCCAAGGGGCGTGTAGAGTTGCGGCCCAAATGGACGCGGTCTCTACACTTCGCGACAGCCCGCTCTTCAAGGGCTTCACCGAGACCGGGCTCAACATCATCGCCGGCATCTGCGCCCAGCGAACCTACCCGCACGGCACGCCGCTGTTCGTCGAGAGCATGGTGGCCGACTCGCTGCTGCTGATCGCCGAAGGCAAGGTCTCGCTGGGCACCAAGGGCCGCCAGGCCGAGGACATTCACCTCGGCGAGCTCGGGGTGGGCGACTGGCTGGGCGAGCTGTCGCTGATCAACACCGGGCAGCGGATGTGCACCGCGACCGCGGTCACCGGGGTGGTCGCATATGAAATCCGGCAGGCGGACTTCCAAAAATTGCTGGTCCTCAAGCCGCAGGCCTGCATCAAGCTGCTGATGGCGATCGTCTCGACGTTCGGCCAGAAGGTGGTCGACAACAAGGATGCGCTGCGCTCGCTGCTCACGAAGTGAGGCCCTTCGGCAGGCTCAGGACAGGCTTGAAGGTTCAGCCCCATCGCGGTACCCACCCCCCTCTATGCGTTCATTCTTTTTCGCTTGTTTGATCCTCGTCGCCTCGCCCGCTCTCGCGGCCAGCGAGGGCGACTGGTTCGCCAGCCTCTACACCGGTGAAGGCATCGAGCTGCGCGCCGACGAGCGGGTGTTCGCGCTCTTCGCGGTGCTGAACGCGGTCGGCTTCGACCAGGGCCCCGTCTCCCGCAAGGATCCGGTGCCGAAGGTGAACTACCACCCGGTGCGCCAGCAGGTCCGCGCGCGGGTCATCGGCGGGGATCCCAACGTCCGCCACGTCGCCGACGACTTCCTCGACAAGCACCCCGCGCCGCTGCGCACCTACTTGAGCTGGGCCGTCCAGGGCTCGCCGCCGCCGTTCCCGACCGCACCGAAGTCGAAGGACAAGGAGCTCGCCGAGCTGAAGGGCTTCGAGGCGGTGCTGGCCAAAGCGTGGACGGGCTGGAAGCTCGACGAGCTGATGGGCACGGTGCAGGGCGAGTACCGCAAGTCGCTCAAGGGTTACCTGAGCGCGATCGATGGGCCGCTGGTCAAGGCGCGCCAGATCCTCAAGGTGCCCGACAACGGCCCACAGTCGCTGCTGGTGGTGAACCTGCTCGACATCCAGGACATGGTTCGCGGAGTGATGGGAGAGGGCGAGATCGTCCTCGTGGTCGGCCCCTCGGACAAGCCGAACGTCGAAGGACTGTTGCGCGAGTACGCCCGGGTGCTTATCGATCCGGTCGTGGCGAAGAAGGTCTCCGGGTGGGGAGGGGGCGCACAGCTGCTGAAGGAGGCGCAAGTGGCCGGAGCGACTGAGCAGACGGTGGGCGACTACGCGACCGGGCTGTTCACCTACGCGGTAGCGCTCAAGGCGCTCAACGCCAACGACGCAGCCTGGGAGGCCGCCCAGAACAAGGGCTATTTCGGAATCAAGGACATCGCCAAGATGTTCGACGAAGGTAAGCCGCTCGATGGGTGGGTGCTCGACGCGCTCGCCAAAGCGGAGACCCGTAGGCCAGCCAAGAAGTGATCGTTGGAAGACCTACTGCTCCAGCTGGTTGAGGGTACTTCGGGGGTCGTCTCCTACCTCGTCGTGTTTGGAATCCTGCTGGCGTGTGGGCTCGGCGTCCCGCTGCCGGAGGACGTCTCGCTGATCCTCGGCGGCTACCTGGCGCACGCCGGGAAGGCGAACCTGTGGGTGATGATGATCACCGGCTTCGTGGGGATCATGGTCGGCGACAGCATCATCTTCTTCGCCGGCCGCCGCATCGGCTCGCAGGTGGGCAACCGCAAGGGTGGGTTCTTCGCCCGCATCGTCACCCCCGAGAAGCGCGCCCGGGTCGAGCAGCTGTTCCACAAGCACGGCGACAAGATCGTCTGCCTCGCCCGCTTCATGCCCGGCGTGCGCGCGGTCACCTTCTTCACCGCCGGCTCGGTGGGGATGAAGTACCTCCGGTTCCTCTTCTTCGACGGCGCGGCCGCGCTGGTCTCGGCGCCGGTCTTCATCTACCTCGGCTTCCGCTTCGGCGGAGAGCTCGAGACGCTGCTGCACAACGTGAAGAAGGGGCAGACGCGGGTGATCCTCGTCCTCGTCGCAGTGGCGGTGGTCTACCTGGGCTACTTCCTGTGGAAGCGGCGCCGCGACAAGGCGACCGCCGCCGCAGCCCTGGCGCAGCTCAACGCCCAGGCGGTGATCGCGGCGGTGCAGAAGCAGCCCGAGCACGCCGCCCCGGCTGCGCACCGCGAGCCGTCTTCGCTCATTTAATCAGCGCCGGAAGCTGGTGGGAGAGGCCGAGGTGCACCGCGGCTGCCTCGAGCAGCTGCTTCTCCTTGCGATCGATCTTCCCGTCGACCAGCGCGAGGTTCACCAGCTCGCGCAGGAAGTTCTCGGCCTCGGGCGTCTGCTTGGCGACCAGCCGGCCGAACAGGTTGGGGCCCGCGTTGAGCGCCAGCTCGACGTTCGCCCACGGCACGTTCCACCGCTCGGAGCACATCTTCAGCAGCGCGCGTTCCTTGTCGTCCACCACCCCGTCGGCGATCGCCATCGCCGCCATCATGTAGAGCAGCCGCTCGCGCTCGGAGCGATCGACCACCTGGGCGCTCGCGCCGGGCCGGGGGCGGCTGGAGGTGGCGGAGCGCCAGGCCTCCCAGAGCACCGCGTCGCTCAGCACCCAGTCGCGCTCGCCGCTGGCCAGCTCGGTGCCGCAGAACTCGCAGGCGGTCGAGGCGCTGTCGGAGGCCGGCGCGCTGCACTGCGGACAGCGGTGGGTCGCCATCCCGGCCTCGGCGTGGGTCTTCGCTCCCGCCTTGCGGGTGAGGGTGAAGACCCAGCGCTGGGGCACGGTGGGCAGCGACGGGGGCTTCTCGCCGATCGGGCCGATGCCGTGCCTGGCGCTCCAGCGGATCTCGACGTGCGCCTGCTCGAAGCCTTCGATCGGCTGCACCGCCCGGGTCTGCACCGCACCGACCGCGCACTCGAGGAACACCTTGCGGCGCTGCTGGGCCTTGAGCGCGTCGAGCTCTGCGCGCACGCGGGCCTGGAGCTCGGGGGTGGCGACCTTGGCGAGCACGGTGGGGTCGGCCAGCGACTGGGCCTCGATCCACCGCCAGAAGCAGAGCGAGGCGCGGTCTTCGAGCATCTCGGTGTTGAGCGCGGGGTCGGTCTGGCGCGCCTTGGCGAGGCCTTCGATCCCCTCGTCGTTGCGCACGAACTCCATCCCCTGGGTGATCTCGGCGAGGACCCAGTCGTAATTGCCGGAGTTGACGATCGCGCCGCAGCTCTCGCAGCTGTTGGCGGCGCCGCCGTTGAACGGGGCTCCGCAGTTGGGACACTTGCCCTGGTAGAGGTCCTCGCCCAGCTTGGTCTGCACCCCGGGCTTGCGGACGAAGCTCCACACCTCGACGAACTGCTCGGACTGGAGCTTGCGGGCCGCGGCGACCGCCTGCTCGTCGGTGAAGCCGGCCGGAACGTCGGTGTCGCGCGCGGAGGCCTTGATCCGGATGTGGACGGTGTCGAACCACTCGGTCTGCTCGAGGCCGATGATCTGCAGATCGTGGATTTGAGCGTCGGCGATCGCGTCGCGGATCCCTTGCGCGTGCAGCAGCTTGAGCTGGGTCGACAGCCGCTGGAAGCTGGCGTCGGAGAGGAAGGGGCGGGCGGCGGTCAGATCCCTCCGGAACCAGGCACCCTGCACCTCGAGGAAGAGCTTCTTCGCCTTGTCGAACATCGCGAGCAGATCGAACGCCGGGTCCTTCGCCTTCAGCTTCCCGACCCAGCCGTGCACGTCGGCGGCACTGACCGCGGTGCGCTGCTGCTCCTCCATCCGATCGAGCGCCTTGCGGGTCGAGCCGTTGCCGTTCTGGCGGCGGGCGTAGACGGTGTAGCCGACGAACAGCAGCAGCAGCGGCACCCCGATCGCCGGGTAGCGGATCGCCAGGTAGACCAGGTCGACCAGCAGGCCGATGTCGACGTCCCCCCCGTCTGAGCTGTCGGAGTTGCTCGAGCTGTAGTGCTCGCCGCTCCCGACCCGCGCCAGGGCGGGCAGCGATCCGAGGAGGACCACCAGCAGCGGGACGTACGGAGCGACCTGAGCTAACCAGCGGGCGCGGAGTCTCATCGTCGTCAAACAATGCCAGAACCGGGAGAAGTCCATGGCCGAGTTTCAGATCCTCAAGCAGGGCGCGATCGAGCACTGGACGATCGACGGCGAGGCGCGGCGAAACGCCCTCAGCAGGGCGGTGGTGGCCGAGCTGGAGCAGCACGTGCGGCGCGTCTCGGGGGCGGATCGGAGCGTGCGCGCAGTGGTGCTCACCGGCGCCGGTGACAAGGCGTTCTGCGCGGGCGCGGATCTGAAGGAGCGGGCGGGGATGGCCGAGCCCGAGGTCCGCTCGTTCCTCGAGCAGCTGCGCCGCACCTTCCGCGCGATCGAGCTGTCGGACTGCGTGTTCGTCGCCTGGGTCAACGGCGTCGCGTTCGGTGGCGGCACCGAGCTGGCGCTGTGCTGTGACCTGCGGGTGATTGCCCCCACCGCGCAGATGGGGCTCACCGAGGTGAAGCTGGGGATCATCCCCGGGGGTGGCGGGACCCAGCGGCTGCCGCGGCTGATCGGCAAGGGCGCCGCGAAGGAGCTGATCCTCACCGGCCGCCGGGTCGAGGCGGAGGAAGCGGTCAGGCTCGGGCTCGCCAACCGGCAGGGAGGGCTGGCCGAGGCGCACGCGCTGGCCGAGGCGGTGGTGGAGAACGCGCCGATCGCGGTCGGAGCGGCGAAGCACGCGATCGACGAGGGGCTGGCGCTGGATCTGGATGCGGCGCTCGCGCTCGAGCAGCGGAAGTACGAGCTGACGATCAAGACCGAGGATCGCCTCGAGGGCTTGAAGGCGTTCGCGCAGAAGCGCAAGCCGGTGTTCGTCGGGCGGTGACGTCCCGGTCGGGATTCCGTTTCCTGCGGCACGCACACAGCCCGTCCTGCTATGCGCCGTGTCATGGCAACTGACGAGACCCTCAGAGCGAAGCAGACGCAGGTCGAGAAGGGCGGGGCGGCGAAGTACCACGCGAAGAACATCGAGACGGGCAAGCTGTTCGCCCGCGAGCGGATCAACCTGCTGGTCGACCAGGGCTCCTTCCTCGAAGAGGGCAAGCTCGCCAACAACCTCGACCCCGACCTGCCCAGCGACGGAGTGATCACCGGCCTGGCCCGCCTCGACGGCCGCACGGTCGCGATCATGGCCAACGACTCGACGATCAAGGCCGGCAGCTGGGGCGCCCGCACGGTCGAGAAGATCATCCGCATCCAGGAGACCGCCGCGCGGCTGAAGTGCCCGCTCTTCTACCTGGTCGACTCGGCCGGAGCCCGCATCACCGATCAGGTCGACATGTTCCCCGGGCGCCGCGGCGCCGGCCGAATCTTCTACAACGAGGTCCACCTCTCGGGCGTGGTGCCCCAGGTCTGCCTGCTCTTCGGCCCCTCGGCCGCCGGCGGCGCGTACATCCCCGCGTTCTGCGACATCGTGGTGATGGTCGACGGCAACGCGTCGATGTACCTCGGCTCTCCGCGGATGGCCGAGATGGTGATCGGCGAGAAGGTGACGCTCGAAGAGATGGGCGGCGCGAAGATGCACTGCTCGGTCTCCGGCTGCGGCGACTTCCTGGTGAAGACCGAGCAGGAAGCGATCGAGATCGGCAAGAACTACGTGCGGCTGCTGCCCGACAACTTCGGCCAGAAGCCGCCGGCGATCGCCCCGCGGGCGCCGAAGTCTTCCGGCAAGCGGATCGAGGAGATCATCCCCGCCGACCAGAACAAGCCGTTCGACATGTACCTGCTGATCAACGAGCTGATCGACGAGGGCAGCTGGTTCGAGATCAAGAAGCTGTTCGCGCAGGAGATCGTCACCGGCCTGGCCCGGATCGACGGCCGCAGCGTCGGGATCGTCGCCAACCAGCCCAAGTACAAGGGCGGGGTGCTGTTCGTCGACTCGGCCGACAAGGCGGCGCGCTTCATCTGGCTGTGCGACGCGTTCAACATTCCGCTCGTCTACCTGGCCGACGTGCCGGGCTTCATGATCGGCACCAAGGTCGAGCGGGCGGGGATCATCCGCGCCGGCGCGAAGATGATCTCGGCGGTGTCGGAAGCGAGCGTCCCGAAGATCTCGGTCGTGGTCCGCAAGGCGTACGGCGCGGGGCTCTACGCGATGAGCGGCCCGGGGTTCTCACCCGACTGCACCCTCGCGCTCCCCGGAGCGATGATCGCCGTGATGGGCCCCGAGGCCGCCGTCAACGCGGTCTACTTCAACAAGATCCAGGAGAAGCCCGAGGCCGAGCGCGCCGGGTACGTGAAGACCCTGCGGGACGAGTACCGGGCCGACGTCGACCTGCTCAAGCTCGCCAGCGAGCTGATCATCGACGAGATCGTCCCCGGCGACTCGCTGCGCGCCGAGCTCGCCGGCCGGCTGAAGATGTACGGCGACGCTTACGTCTGCCCGACCCGCAAGAAGCGCTGCGTGCTGCCGGTCTGATCAACGTCGGGCCAGCGGGTCAGTGATCCCGCAGCCCGCCGTCGGGATTGTCCAACCGCGGACCTCCGTCCCACAGCCCCGGAGGCACGCAGGGGCCGTCGTAGAAGAACTGCCAACAGGTGCCGGTGCACTCGTAGCCATACCCGCGGTACCCGCCGGGGCACACGCGCTTCCCGGTCTTGGTTGGATCGCAGGCCTCACCAGGGGTTGCCATTCCTGGAGTTGACCGGTCACACAGTCCGCCCACGCCGCACGCTGCCAGCAGCGCGAAACAGGTCGTTGCGCAGGCGAGGCGGGCGAGGGTGAGCACCCGCCAAGCATAGGCGAATCTCCCCGCCGGCCACGACGAGTGCGGTTCCTGCTGCCCGATCTCTACCCCGAAGCGGCAACGAGTCCCGATCGCTGACCACGGCGGTAGAGTCCGCGCCCATGCGCTGGGCGTTGCTGCTGCTGTTGCCGATCTCCGCGCTCGCCGCCGCGCCGAACGACCCCTGCGGCCTCGACGGCACCGGCAACGTCTCGCTCTGCGAGCGCACCTACTGGCGCACCCGCATCGCCGCCGCCGCCGTCCCCAGCTACACCTTCGCCACCGACGGCGTGAGGAGCTTCCACGGCATCGTCTGGAACCTCTCCTTCGATCTGCCCAGCGACTTCTGGGCCTCGTACTTCACCCTCGGCAGCAACGCGCCTCCGCCGGCGGTCACCACCGCCGCCTTCCTGCTCAACGTCGGCGCCGCGTTCGCCTGGTACCCCGCCACCGGCGAGGCGCTCGGGCGGCTGGTGATCCGCACCCGCATCGTCTCGCTCGTCTGGCCCAACAGCCCCGCCCAGTCCTTCGCCCACGTCTCGGTCGGCCTCGGCGGCTTCCTCAACCGCACCGGCCCCGGCCCGCGCATCGAGCTGCGGGTGCGCCTCGGACACCTCGCCTGGGGAGGCCTGGCGCTCGCCGTCGGCTACCAGCCCAACCTGTCGATCAACCGCCACGTGGGGGACCTGTCGGTCGGCTTCGAGGCCCCCTGGATGTGGTGGTGGTAGCAGCCGACCAAAGCTCGGGCTAAGAGCCGCGGGGCATGGACATCGAGCTCCCCGACGACATCAAGGCGCTGCGTTCTTCGATTCGGGACTTCTGCGAGAAGAAGGTGAAGGCCCAGGCGCGCGACTGGGATCGCACCGAGCAGTTCCCGATGCAGGTGGTCAAAGAGCTGGGCGGGATGGGGGTGATGGGGATCCGGGTCGGCGAGGAATTCGGCGGCGCCGGCATGGGCTCGCTGGCCGTCGCGGTCGCGGTCGAAGAGGTCGCCCGCTACGACGGCTCGCTCGCCCTCACCGTCGCCTCCCACAACGGCCTGGGCACCAGCCACATCCGCGTCTTCGGAAATGACGCCCAGAAGAAAAAATACCTGCCGAAGCTCGCCACCGGCGAGTCGCTGGGCGCGTGGGGGCTGACCGAGCCGGGCAGCGGCTCCGACGCGGCGGGGATGCGGACCACCGCGGTGCGCAAGGGCGACGGCTGGCTGCTCAACGGCGCCAAGATGTTCATCACCCAGGGCACCGTCGGCGACGTGTTCGTGATCCTCGCGGTCACCGACGCCAGCCGGAAGCAGAAGGGCGTCACCGCGTTCATCCTCGAGAAGGGGCTGAAGGGCTTCAGCCAGCGATCGATTCACGGCAAGCTCGGGATGCGCTCGTCGGACACCGCCGAGCTGCTGATGGAGAACGTCGAGGTGCCTGCCTCGGCGCAGCTGGGCGAGGTCAACATGGGCTTCATCAACACCCTGGCGATCCTCGACGGCGGCCGGATCACCATCGGCGCGCTCTCGGTCGGCCTGGGGCGCGGCGCGATCGAAGAGTCGATTCGCTACGCCAAAGAACGCACCGCCTTCGGCCAGCCGATCGGCGAGTTCCAGGCGCTGCGCTGGATGCTGGCCGACATGCAGACCGAGCTGGACGCTGCCCAGCTGCTCGTCTGGCGCGCCGCCGCGATCGCCGACGCCGGGCGCCCGTACTCGCGCGAGGCCTCGATGGCCAAGCTGTTCGCGTCCGAGGCTGCCACCCGCGCCTGCAACAAGGCGGTGCAGATCCACGGCGGCTACGGCTACACCCGCGAGTTCCCGGTCGAGCGGTACCTGCGCGACGCCAAGCTGTGCGAGATCGGCGAAGGCACCAGCGAGATCCAGCGCTCGATCATCGCCCGCGAGCTGCTGAAAAACTGATGGACCGCGAATTTCTCGAGCGCCTGGGCCTCACCGTCGAGACGTCCGACGACGTCGTCGAGGCCGAGCTGATGATCGCCAGCCCGCAGGCGTTCAATCCGATCACCCGCCAGTTCGTCACCCGCGCCCGCTTCATGGTGATGGGCGATCGGCTGATTCCGATCGACCCGCCCGAGCTGGTCGGCTGCCCGCCGATCAACCTCGCCCACACCACCGGCGCCACCAGCCTCGAAGAGACGGTGGTCAAGTCGCTGGTCGATCACTGCATCTACCTCTCGCGGCGCAGCTCCGAGCTGTCCGCGCTCGGGTTCACCCCGAAGGTCGACCCGGTGACCCTCCAGCTGACCACCGAGCTGGTGATCGGCGAGATGGCGATCACCATCGGCACCGATCGGCTCGGCAACTTCCGCGTCCTGCGCGCGGCCCGCAGCGGCGTCGACCTCACCGTGCCCGGCAGCCAGATCTTCGAGCTGGGCGAGTTCCGCGAGAAGTCCGCCCTCGAGGCGTACCTCGGCGCGCTGTTCGGCGACGAGGCGGGCAGCGCCCCGAAGAAGGCGACCGCCGTCGTCCAGGCGATCCCACTCAAGCACCTCTTCACCGCGTTCGGCGCCGAAGGCAGCCTGCCTCCCACCAGCACCTTCGAGGTGTTCGCCGAGCTGAAGGTCGGCTCCGAGCGGTACCGCTTCGCCGCCGCGCGCGTCACCGGCCGGACCTTCCGCGGGCTGCTCGCCGGCCCCCGGGGCAAGGTGTGGTCCGATCGCTTCGAGCTCGAGACCTTCGAAGGGATCACCGCCCTCGTCGCGCGGGTCACCGGCGTCGCCAAAGAGCAGATCGAGGTCGTTGCTTGAGCGACCCGCGGGGCCCGCAACCGCTGGCGCCGAGAATTCTCGCGGGCGACATCCGCGCCGCCTCGCGGCTGATGAGGATGATCGACGACGGCTCGCCCGGCGCCACCCCCGAGCTGCGGGCGATCTTCCCCCACACCGGCCAGGCCTACGTGATCGGCATCACCGGCTCGCCCGGGGCAGGGAAGTCGACCCTCACCGATCGCCTGATCGCCCACTACCGGAAGGCCGGCCTCTCGGTCGGAGTGATCGCCGTCGACCCCACCAGCCCGTTCACCGGCGGCGCGATCCTGGGAGATCGGATCCGGATGCAGGGCCACGCCACCGACCCGAAGGTGTTCATCCGCAGCCTCGCCACCCGGGGGAACCTCGGCGGCCTCTCGCGCGCCACCGGAGACTGCATCCGGGTGATGGACGCGATGGGCCGGCAGGTGATCCTCGTCGAGACGGTCGGGGTCGGGCAGGACGAGATCGACATCGCCGGGCTCGCCCACACCACGGTGGTGGTGCTGGTGCCGGGCATGGGCGACGACATCCAGGCGATCAAGGCCGGGATCCTCGAGGTCGCCGACGTCTTCGCGGTCAACAAGGCCGATCTCGACGGCGCCGATCGGGTGGTCCGCGAGCTCAACGCGATGCTCGAGCTGCGGCACGCGATCCGGGCCCCTCCGGTGGGGATGGAACACGACGCCCACCACCAGCTGACCGCGGCCGAAAAGCAGGAGCGCGACGACCGCGAGTGGGAACCCCCGATTCAGAAGGTGATCGCCGCCAAAGACCAGAAGGTCGACGAGCTGGTCGCCGCGATCCAGCAGCACCGCGACTGGCTCGAGCGCACCGGAAACAAGGCGGTGCGCGAGCAGTCGCGCGCCGGCACCCAGTTCGTCGCCCTGCTGCGCGACCGCCTGCTCGAGGCGGGGCTGGCGCGCCTCGAGCGCGAGAAGGGTAACCTCGCCGAGGTGTCCCGCCGGATCGCCGAACGCAGCGCCGACCCGTACCAGCTGGCCGACGAGCTGGCCCAGCAGGCCCGGAGCGGGCGTTGAAGCTCACCAACGACGAGCGCCTCGCCGCCCTCGAGGCCCGGCTGCTGGTCGACCTCGGCGATCGCCCGCTCGCCCTGATCGCGCTGACCCACAAGAGCTACTGCAACGAGCACCGGGACGAAGCCTGCCTCGACAACGAGCGGCTCGAGTTCCTCGGCGACGCGGTGGTCGACCTGGCGATCAGCCACCGGTTGATGGAGCGCTTCCCCAACGCCAGCGAAGGCGAGCTGTCGAAGCTGCGCGCGCTGATCGTCAACGAAGAGGCGCTGGCGACGATCGCCCGCAAGATCGGGCTGGGCGACCTGCTGGCCCTCGGCCGCGGCGAAGAGCTCACCGGGGGCCGCGAGAAGAGCTCGGTGCTCGCCGACGCCCTCGAGGCGGTGATGGGCGCGATCTACAAGTCCGGCGGGATGACCCGGATCATGGAGCTGGTCGACCGGTTCTTCACCGACATCCTCGACGGGGTGGCGCAGGGCAGGGCCGGGCAGGACTACAAGACGATGCTCCAGGAGGACGTGCAGAACCGCCTGCGCGTCTCGCCCCGCTACCGGGTGGTCAACGAGAGCGGCCCCGATCACGAGAAGGTCTTCGAGGTCGAAGTGACGATTGGCACCGACGTCTTCGCCCGCAGCAGCGGCCGA
>JAGSPQ010001036.1 GCA_018262385.1 Myxococcaceae bacterium
TCGATCCCGGGAGGAGTCGTGTCGGCCCTCGCCGGCGCCGCAATGATGTTGCTCGCTGGCTCGTTCACCGAGTGGCTGGTTCACGGAAAGTTGATGCATCGGAGGATCCGCTGGCCATTGCTTCACCTTGCCTATGATCTCCACCACCGGGCCCATCACTGGATTCACTATCCGCCCGACGCCTACCTCCGAGACCAGGTGACGTACGTGCCCCTGGTGCCGCCGCGACCTGAGCGCGCCTGTCGGACCAGCGGCGAGACGATGTTCGCAGCCGGAGGCCAGGCGCTCTTCTACGCGCTGTTCCTCCTCCCGTTGCTCGTCCCAGCCTGGGCAATCACGAGGAACCTGCCTTTCGTCGTTGCCTGCGCGGCAGTCGGCGTTGCCCTCGTCGGGCTCGCCGTCCATGTCCACGATGCAGTCCACTGCCCGGGCCACAGCCCGCTCGAACGGTTCGATTGGTTCTGGAAGTTGGATCGGCACCACTACCTGCATCACATCGACACCGGCGCGAACCGGAACTTCCTCCTGCCGCTGGGGGATCTGCTGCTTGGCACCTTGCGCACCGAGCTCACCGCTGCCGAGCTTGCGCGCTGGCCAACGTATGAGGCGGCGAGAGCAACCGTGCTGGTGAACACGGACATCGTGAGGGTCCGCGGGGCCGCCGGTGTGCCGACGGCCAGAGCGGCCAACCGCGCCTGCCCATGAGCGGCGCGTCTCCCCTGCAGCCACCTTCTCGGTCGGCGTGACTACTTCGATGACGTCCTGGCCAGCCTTCGCCTCGCCAGCAGGGCGATGCAGATGACTCCCCCCGCTCCGCCGATTCCGCCGGCGATCCACTGGGGAAGGTCGACCCCCAGCCCCTCGCGCAGCGCCACCAGCGCAAGATTCGCGACCAGCTGGGCGCCGAGAAAGATCAGCAGCACGAGGCCAAAGGACAGCGGCTGCCAGAACGTCTTGCTCGGTGCGCCCCGAGCCTGCGCCCTCGGCCAACCCCCCGGACTTCCCGCACCTTCGCCAGCGCGGTTAACGGTTCGAGCCCCACCCGGCTCCCATGGGAGACTTCACCCCTCTCCCATGGCCGCCGCCCGTCCCGCTGAAGTGCTTTCGACCGAGGGGGGCGAGTCGCGTCGGCCGCGCTGGCTGGGGTGGGTGGCGAGCGCGCGCCACGGAGACAAGGCGGCGTTCACTTCGCTGCACGACCATTTCTGCGGCATGGTCCACGGCATCGTGGTCTCGAAAGTTCCGGCGTCCGACGCACCCGACCTGACCCAGGACGTGTTCGTGATCGCGCTGCAGAAGCTGACCACCCTCGAAGACGACGCGGCGTTCGGCGGCTGGCTGGCGCAGGTGGCCCGGGCGCGCATTGCCCGCTTCCTGCGCGATCGCCCGCTCCACGACCCGCTGCCGGACGAGGTGCAGCTCGCCGCGCCCGATGCATCCGGCGCTCCCGACGTCCGCAAGGTGCTGGTGGCGCTGCGCGCGCTGCCCGAGGCGTACAGCGAGACGTTGGCGATGCGGTTGATCGAAGGGATGACCGGGCCGGAGATCGCCGAGGCGACCGGGCTGACCCCGGGCTCGGTGCGGGTGAACCTGCACCGCGGGATGCAGCTGCTCAAAGCGAAGCTGGGCCTGCCGAAGGGAGGCTCGTCCGATGAGTGACCCGGACTACCTCTGGAACAAGGAAGGCAGCGACCCCGAGGTCGAGGCGCTCGAGCAGTCGCTGGCCGGATTGAAGTACGACCGGAAGGCGCCGGACCTCGAGCAGAAACCGGGCCGGGCGCGGCGGGAAGAGCGGCCGCCTCCCGAGCCGCGGCCGGCGACGAGGAAGTGGGATCGCCGCGCGCCGCTGCTGGTCGCGCTGGTGCTGGCGGTGGTCGGCGGCGCGATGGCGTTCTCGGGGATCAAGGCCAAAGAGGCGCAGGTGCGCCGCGGTTGGAACCTGGTGCCGGTGGTGGTGGCGGCGGTCGACATCCCGGAAGGCACGGTGGTGACCTTCGACATGATTTCCCAGCGCTCGGTGCCCGAGCAGTTCGTCACCTCGTCGGTGGTGAAGCCCGACAGCGCCTCCTACGTGGTGAACCAGAAGGTGCTGGTGCCGGTGCAGGCAGGAGATCCGCTGCTGTGGAGCGAGTTCGAGACCACCCGCGCCACCGAGCGGCTGGCGACCCGGGTGATGAAGAAGGCGCGCGCGATCACGATCGACGCCGGCAAGTCGACCTCGGTCGGCGGCTGGATCCGCCCCAACGATCACGTCGACATCGTCGGCACCTTCAAGGATCCGAACACCAACGAGAGCGTGGCGGTGACGCTGATGCAGAACGTGGTGATCCTCGCGACCGGGAAGATCACCGGCACCACCAACGTGAACGTGATTCCGGAGAACCAGCGCGACTACAACAACGTCTCGCTGCTGGTGGTCCCCGAGGAGGCCGAGCTGCTGGTGCTGGCCCAGGACCTCGGCGCGCTCACCCTGACGCTCCGCAACGAGGACGACATCGACGTGATCGAGGAGCGCGGGCGGGCGACGATCAATACCTTGCTGTCGGGCGAGCGGACCCGGGTGCTGCAGCAGAAGCGCTTCAACACCATCCAGGTGATTCGCGGCGCGACCGGCACCGACGCGAAGGGCGCGCCGAAGCCGTAGGCCGGGCGTTCTGCGGTCGCCCCGTGCGACTTGGTCGGTCTGGTACGCGGAGATCAGCTGTGCGAGCGTGCCTCCGCGCATCGCGAGCACGGAAGCCGGTCCGTGGCGGAGGTCACAACATGGACTACCGGGGTACGACGTCCCTCTCGATCCGTTGGGTGGTGGCTGCCGCGCTGGCGGTCCTGGTCGCTGCCGGGTGCACCAATGGGAGCAACGGCGGAGGCGCGGGCGGAGGAGGCGCGGGCGGAGGAGGCGCGGGCGGAGGCGCCGCGGGCACCTGCGGAGCAGCGCTGGGCACTGGCGGCGGCGCCGAAGGCTGTGCCGGAGGCAATGGTGGTGCCGGGT
>JAGSPQ010000255.1 GCA_018262385.1 Myxococcaceae bacterium
CCCCCGCTCGAGAGGGCGCTGCAGTTGGTGCAGAAGAGGTTCGTGCCGCTGGCGGTACCGCCTCCGCTCCCTCCGCCGCCGCCTGGACCGCCGGCCGCGCCAGCGGCGCCGCCGCCACCCATCATCGGGAGGTAGAGGCCGGAGGCATTGAGCGCTCCGATCGGCGCACCAGCAAGACCGCCGACGCCGCCACTGCCGGGGCCGCCGTTCTGTGCGACCGCGGGTGCCGATCCTCCGTTGGTGCTGCTGAAGCCGCTGCACGAGCCCGCGGTTCCGGCGGCTCCTCCGGTGGCGGCCGTCCCTCCGCCGATCACCTGGAAGCCGGTGCCTCCGGTGTTCCCGGCGTTGGGTCCCGAGACACCGGCTGCACCCTGGCCGCCGGTCGCGCCGCACGGAGAGGCGCCGGGCCCTCCCTGGATCGTGCCTGACGCGTTCGTGCCCGTTCCTCCGTTTGCGCCGAAAGTCCCATTCGCGCCCGCGAGCCCTGCGCTGCCAGCTCCGGCGCTGATGGTGAGCGCGGTGAGGGTCACGCCGCCCGGGGAGCTGGTGATCAGGACTCCGTAGCTGCTGCGGCCGTCGCCGGCCGTGGACGTGCCCGTCGCGTTCGAGGCGTTGATGGTGAACAGCTGCACCGCGGTGGCGGTCGCGAGCGTAGAGCCCTGCACCCCGACCGAGCTGGGACTGAGGATCGTCGTCAGGTTGCCGACCGCGCGCGACCAGCCGGCCGACGCGTCGTAGCCGCCATAGAGGCTGACGCCGTCGACGAGGGTGACCGCCTCGCTGTAGACGCCCTTCGAGACGTAGACGTCTTTCGTCGACGCGGCCGCCACGATTCCGGCGCCGATGGTGAGCTTGGGCTGCAGCCGGCTGCCGGGGAAGGCGTCGTTCCCTCCCAGTGCGTCGACGAAGATCGCGTTCGCCTCGACGCCGTCGATTCCGTCGCAGTTGGCGTCGAGGAAGCTCAGCTCGGGTTCGTCCGGATCCAGGGTCGGGGGAATGGGGGAGCAGATCCCGGGCGAGCCCGGCAGGTTGCACGCTTCACAGGCTCCGTTGCAGGCCTGGTTGCAGCAGACGGAGTCGACGCACGACTGCCCGGCCGCGCAGTCGGTGGGCTGAGTACAGGAAATTCCAAGGCCACCACCGCCACCGACTCCGCCGCCACCGACTCCGCCGCCACCGACTCCGCCGCCACCGACTCCGCCGCCACCGACTCCGCAACTGTCTCCGCCGCCGTCGGCGTCGTCCCAGGGATGACCGCCGGTACAACCCAACGCGACCGCGGCCAACAGCGCGTGAGCAGCCAACAGAAAACGGCGGCGATCTCGGGAAAGGTCGTTCATCGGAGCCCTCGGGGTTGGGGCGGACCGCTGCAACGACGATGCCCTCCACGCTGCACGCGAAATCGCGAGGTTGATCTGGAGCAGGCGCGCAGACGACAGAAGCAATGCGCGCTCTGCAGTCATTGCGACGGGGAGGGACCCCGGAGCGGAGCACCCACCTCGCCCCACGATCCTCGAGGCGCGATGGAAACGCTCTGGGGTGGGTCAGTCGCTCGCCCGCTCCGGATCCCGGTAGTAGCGGCAGAACCGGTGCTGGCAGGAGTGGCTGTCCTCCGGCTTCGGCGCGCAGGCCAGGCGGCGAGGGGTCACGCACCCCGAGATCAGCGCGGCGGCGGGGGCCAGCACCAGCAGCTCGCGCCGGGTGACGCGCGGCTTCGGCGGCGAGGGGTCGGCTTCGGGCGAGAACGGATCTCTCATCACAGTCGCGAGACGACCTCCGCGGCGGCGTTGTGGCCCGACGCGACGGCGCCCTCCATGCAGATCAGGTCCACCTCGTTGCGCACCCAGTCGCCGGCCAGGAACAGGTTGTCGAACGGCGTCCGCGGGCCGGGGCGGAACTGATTCACCCCCGGCTCGCACAAGAGCAGGCGCTCGGAGTCGCTCCGGTTGCGGTGCAGCTCCACCTCGCCCACTCCGGCCGCGCGCAGGTCGCCCACCCCGTAGGCGCGGGAGAAGTTGTCCAGGGTGGCGCTGGCGATCTCCGAGTCGCTCCAGCCCTCGAAGCCCGCCTCCTGGCCGACGAAGTCGAGCACGCTGCCGGCCTTCGGATCATTGCGGTACTCCTCCCAGTAGGGCTTCATGTTCACCGCGATCCCCAGCGGAGCGGGAAAGCCGAAGATGGGCCCGGGGAATTCGAGCACCGGCTCCCGGGTGGTGAGCGTCATCGACACCGTCGCGCCCGAGCGGAGGTTGAGCAGCCGCTTGAAGTACGGCGAGCGCCACATCCGCTCCTCCGAGCGGTTCATCTTCACGAACACCGCGTGCGGAATGGTCGAGACGACGAAGTCGAAGCCGCTGAGGGTGCGCTCGGTGCCCGGCAGGCCCCGCACCGCCGGCTCCCACGGCCGGGTGCCCTCGCCATGGCCCGCGCTGTCCGGCCGCGCCACCCGCACCCCGGTGATTCGGGTGCCGTCCCAGACCCAGTCGGTCGCGAGGGTGAAGGGCTCGACGGTGCCGCCCAGCGCGAGGAAGTAGCGCGCGATCGGCTCCCAGACGACCTCGGACCACGGCCCCTTGCAGACGAACGACTCGGCGCGCGCCGGGGTGCTCATCAGCCGCATCGACTGCAGCACGTGGTAGGCGCTGATCTGCTCGGGGAAGTTGAAGTACGCCTCGCGGAGAAAGCGGAACACCGAGTACTTCGTCAGGTGCGGTCGCATCCCGTGCTCGATCGCGAAGGTGTCGAAGCACAGGTCGTCGTGGCGGGTGAGATCCTGGGTGCCGCGTGCGGCGAGCATCGCCTGACCCATGAACCACCCGTAGTTGCCGCGGTCGGCGATCGGCAGCCCGTCGTACGAGAGGAAGCGGCCCGCGAAGTCGACCGAGTCTCCGCTGCCGTCGAGGGTGTGGATCCGCTGGCTCCACGACTCGAACGGGTGGCTCTGGCCCCCCATGCTCAAGAAGACGTCGCCGTCGTTCACCCCGGCGCGCCGCACCAGCGCCCGCAAGCGGTCGTAGAAGCCCACCACCATGTGCCAGCCGTGCTCGATGAAGCGGCCGCTGGAGGTGCGGGTCGACGACGCCTTGCCGCCGAAGTGGTGGCCCTGGTGCACCAGCTTCACCTCGAGGCGATCGGGAGCCAGCTCGAGCAGCCGGGTCGCCGCCGCGAGGCCGGCCGCGCCAGAGCCGATCACCAGCACTTTGCGCTTCACAGCGTCCACCCCAGCCCGAGCAGCCCCGCGCCGCGAACCAGGCTGCCGGACAGCGGCAGCACCGCCCACTGCACCTGGCCCTCGGCGCGCAGGAAGAGGTGGGAGGTAAGGGCCAGCTCGATCGCCCCGCCCGCCACCACCACCGGCGCGGCCCGTCGCTGCGAGGTGAAGAGGTCCGCCGCCGCCACCCCGGCGTCGACGAAGAGGCTGAAGTCGACCCGGTGGTACGGCACGAAGTGGAGCGCGACCCCGATCCGCGCCGAGCCGAGGTGCGGGTGGGCGGGGCCCAGGGTGGTGAGCTCGAGCTCGAGGCTCCCGCGCAGCGCGAGGATCGACAGGTGCATCGACTCGACGGTGAGCTGCCCGAGCAGGTCCGGCGAGGAGGTCGCTCCGCCGAGCGCGAACAGCCGCAGCTGCCCCGCCCCCGGCCCGACCTCCCGGGCCACCGGCGGCTGGTACTCGCTCGCGAAGGGGTCGGCCGGGTGCGGCAGGTTCAGGTCGAGCGGCGCCACCCCCGCGTCCAGCACCTGGGAGAGCGCAGTCACCTCGGGCGGCTGGAGCGAGGCTCCCCCGTCGGCGTCGCCGGCGCAGAGCACGAGCAGCAGCACCGTGGCGATCACCGGCGTCCCACCCCGCTAGAGCTTCAGCTTCTTGACCACCGTCTTGCCCGGCAGGATCTCGACCTCGATCGACCGGCGGATCTTCTTGTCGTCGTTCACCAGCTGCAGCACCTGCAGCCCGGCGGGGAGCGGGAGGTTCACCAGCGGGGTGTCTCCCAGCTTCTTCCCGTTCAGGAACACCTCGGTGTACGGGGAGGTGTCGAGGGTGAGCTGACCGCGCGCCTTCGCCGCCGGCTTCGGCCTCGACTTCGGCTCGGCGACCGCGACTACGGGCGGGGGAGCCACCGCGGGCTCAGGCGGCGGCAGCGGCAGCGGCTCGGCCAGGACCGGAGGCGGCGCGGGCGCGGGCTCGGGCTTCGGCGGCGGGGAGGGAAGCTCGATCACCGTGACCACCTGGGGCGCGGGGGGCGAGCGCAGCGCCAGGAACGTCGTTGCCATCGCCAGTGCCGCGATCGTGGCGAGGGCGCCGAACAGCGGGGCCCGGCTCTTCGGCAGCTGCGCGATGGGAATCGAGTCCAGCGTCGGGTGGCTTCGCAGCGGCGAGAGGTGGCTGGGCAGATGCTGAAGCTGCGAGGGCGTCTTCAACACCGGCCCGCCGTCCGCCGCCGCCGCCTGCGAGATGAGCAGCTTGGCGTCGCGTCGCTCGGCGTCGAACGTGCTCGACATGAACTCGGCCAGCTTCCGTTCGGATCGCGCGTAGCCCTGGCTCATCAGAAACCCGGCGAGCGCATCGGCGAAGTCGGCGGCGGTGGCGTACCGGTGGGCGAGGTCCCGGGACAGCGCCTTGAGCACGATCGCATCGAGGGCCGCCGGAACGTCCGGGCGCAGCGCGCTGGGTGGGTTGATCGGCCCGGTCGCCACCGCCTGGAGCGTCGCCAGGTCGCTGTCGCGGCGGAACATCCGCGCGGAAGTGAGCAGCTCGTGCAGCACTACCCCCAGGGCGAAGATGTCCGACCGGCGGTCGATCGCCTCGCCCATCGCCTGCTCGGGCGACACGTACGCGACCTTGCCCTTCAGCGTCCCCGCCGCGGTCTTGGTGATGTTCGACTCGGCCCGGGCGATCCCGAAGTCCACCAGCTTCACCGTGCCGTGGTAGGTGACGAGCACATTCGACGGGCTGACGTCGCGGTGAACGATGTTCATCGGCTTGCCCTTCGGGTCCTTGAGCTCGTGGGCGAAGTGGAGGCCAGTCGCCGCTCCGATGATGAAGTCGGCGGCGATCTCGATCGGCAGGTACCGCTTCGCCTTGCGCGTCGCCTGGAGAATCGAGGCCAGGTCCTCTCCGGGAAGGTGCTCCATCGCGAGGTAGTAGCGCCCGCCGATCTCTCCGAAGTCGTAGACCCGCACCACGTTGTTGTGATCGAGGTTGGCGGCGATTCGCGCTTCGTCGAGGAACATCTGGACGAAGTCGTCGTTGGTGCACAGCTCGGGAAGGATCACCTTCAGCACCGCGACCTTCTCGAAGCCGTGCGGTCCGCGCTGCACCGCGAGGAAGATCTGCGCCATCCCGCCCGCGGCAATCCGGCGAATCAAGCGGTACCTGCCGAACTCGATGGGCTCCATTGCGCGCGGCCGACTCTAACCGCACCCGAGCGAAGCGAGCAGTCGGCGACACGACTTCGTCTACACTCGTGCGATGGGTCTGCTGTTCCTGTCGGCGGCGCTGCTCGTTGCTTCAGTTCCCGAAAATCCCGACCTCAAGCGCGGCGAGGAGCTCTTCGCCGAGTACAAGTATCCGGAGGCGATCAAGGCGCTGGCCCGGGCGCGGGCGGTGAAGGGGCTCGACCGCGAGAGCCTGCTGCGGATTCTCGAGCTGACCGGCGTGTCGGCGGGCCAGCAACGGCAGACCGCGGTCGCCCAGGCGGCATTCCGGGAGATGCTGGTCCTCGATCCGACGCGGCAGCTGGCCACCGAGTACGCGCCACGGGTGATGACCCCGTTCTACGAGGTCCGGCAGCAGGTCCTCGAGGCCGGGGCGCTGGAGTTCAAGCCCCGCCCGGCCGTCACCGGCCCCGCGGGTGTGGAGTCGGTGGGCGTGTCGTTGGTGCGCGATCCGCTGGGGATGGCGAGAGGGGTGCGCTTTCACCTGCTGTCCGCCGACGGCTGGAAGGAGCTCGCCGCTCCGCTGAAGGGCGGCGGGGCGATCCTTCCCGTCGGCGCACCCGAGGCCAGGTGGTGGGCCGAGCTGCTCGGCGAGAACGAGAGCGTCCTTGCGCTGGTTGGCTCCGAGGCGGCGCCCCGGGTCGAAGCTCCAGCGCCGGCGGTCGCGATCGCGCCGCGGAACGAACCGATCGTCGAGGTGAAGCAAGCGCGCGCGGGCTCGCCGCTGCGAGGGATCTCCTACGCGGTGCTCGGCGGCGCGGCCGTCAGCGCAGGGGTCGGCGCCTGGTTCGGCGTTCAGTCGGCGGACGCGTTCGCTCAGATCCGGCGCGCCAGCGTCGATGGTTCGGGCCGAATCGACGGCCTCACCGAGCGGCGGGCGCACGAGCTCGACGCGCAGGGGAAGCAGAACGCGACGATCGCCAACGCGCTGTTCATCACCGCCGGTGCGCTCGCGGTCGGAGGGGTCGTGATCTGGTTTCTCGGCGCACCGGTCACCGTCTCGCCTGCCCCCGCCGGAGTCGTCGTCGCAGGAGCCCTCCCATGAAGAAGCTCGGTGCTGTCGCGTTCGCGTTCGCGCTCGCTTCCTGTCAGTGCGGTGGGCTGGACCTCACGAAGCAGCGGTTCGTCTGCCGATCTTCGGCGGACTGCTTCGGGGATCACGTCTGCGTCGCGGGTGAGTGCGGCCTGCCGGATGCCGGCGGTGTTGGCGGTGGTGGTGCCGGTGGTGGCGGAGTGGGCGGCGGAGGAGACGACGGAGGAGTTGGCGGGGGAGTTGGCGGAGGAGTTGGCGGAGGAGTTGGCGGGGGTGGAGACGACGGCGGAGTTGGCGGTGGTGCGGGTGGTGGCGTCGGTGGTGGTGCTGGCGGCGTCGGTGGTGGCGGCGTCGGTGGTGCCGGCGTCGGTGGTGGTGCTGGCGGGGTCGGTGGTGGTGCTGGCGGGGTCGGTGGTGGTGCTGGCGGCGTCGGTGGTGGCGGTGGTGGCGTCGGTGGTGGTGGCGGCGGCGGTGGCGGCGGCGGTGGCGGCGGTGGTGGCGG
>JAGSPQ010000256.1 GCA_018262385.1 Myxococcaceae bacterium
GGGCGGTCGAGGATCAGGTCAAGTGCGTGGTCCTCTCGGGGGCCGGCGGCAAGGCCTTCGCTGCCGGCGCGGACATCGCCGAGCTGCGCGAGCGCACCCACCAGGAAGCCTTCTGGGGCGTCAACCAGACGCTGTTCCAGAAGCTCGAGGACTTCCCCCGGCCGACGATCGCCGCGATCGACGGCTTTGCCCTCGGCGGCGGCCTCGAGCTGGCGCTGGCCTGCGATCTGAGGGTCGCCGCGAAGACCGCGAAGATCGGGCTGCCCGAGGTGACGCTGGGGATCTTCCCGGCCGCGGGCGGCACCTGGCGGCTGCCGAGGCTGGTCGGGCTGGGCCGCGCCAAGGAGCTCGTCTTCACCGGGCGGATCGTCGACGCCGAGGAGGCCGACGGGTGGGGCCTGTTCGAGAAGCTCGTCGCCGCCGACGCGCTGAGCGCAGCGTTCGAGCTGGCCGGGGTGATTGCGAAGAACGCTCCGCTGGCGCTGCAGGTGGCAAAGGTCTCGCTCAACACCCTGGCCCGCGGCGAGAGCACGGTGTCGGTCGAGCGGCTGGGCCAGGCGCTGCTGTTCGACTCCCCCGAGAAACGGACCCGGATGACGGCCTTCCTCGAGAAGCGAAACAAGCGCTGACCGCCCACCCGCGCCGGGCGCTCCACGCGCGATAGTCAGACGAGAAGGCGCCGGTCGCTGCTACCGTCCCACCGGGGAGCACCGCGACATGACCACCATTACCCACGTCGGAGTCCTCGGGGCCGGCACCATGGGCCACGGGATCGCCCACGTCTGCGCCACCGCCGGGCTCGAGGTCGTCCTCTACGACGTCACCCTCCCGCTGGCCCAGGCGGGGGTGGAGAAGATCCGCCAGAACCTCGAGATCGGGGTCGAGAAGAAGAAGGTCACCCCGGCCGACCGCGACGCGGCGCTGAAGCGGATCACCCCCACCGGCGCGCTGAGCGACGTCGGGCCCTGCCAGCTGGTGATCGAGGCGATTCCCGAGAAGATGGAACTCAAGCAGAAGGTCTTCAAGGAGCTCTCGTCGATCTGCGCCCCCGAGGCGCTGCTCGCCAGCAACACCAGCTCGCTCTCGCTGACCGAGATCGCCGCCTCGGCGACCCACCCCCACCGGGTGGTGGGGATGCACTTCTTCAACCCCGTGCACCTGATGAAGCTGCTCGAGGTGGTCCGCGCCTACCAGACGTCTGAGGCGTCGATCGCGACGGCGCGCGCGTTCGGCGAGAAGATCGGCAAGCAGCTGGTGGTGGTGAAGGACTCGCCCGGCTTCGCCTCGACCCGGCTGGGGGTCGCGGTGGGGCTCGAGGCGGTGCGGATGCTGGAAGAGGGCGTCGCCTCGGCCGAGGACATCGATCGCGCGATGGAGCTCGGCTACGGCTACCCGATGGGGCCGCTGAAGCTGGGCGATCTGGTCGGCCTCGACATCCGCCTCGCCATCGCCGAGTACCTGTACGCAGAGCTCGGCTCGCCGACCTTCCGCCCGCCCCAGCTGCTCAAGAAGATGGTCCGCGCAGGTAAGCTCGGGAAGAAGTCTGGCGAAGGCTTCTACAAGTATTGACGACTGGTCCTCAAAACGCGGTTCCCTTCGGGAAGTACCTGCTGCTCAAGCGGCTGGCCGTCGGCGGGATGGCGGAGCTCTACCTCGCGAAGGACCCGGCGAACGATCAGCTGGTCGTGATCAAGCGGATCCTGCCGTACCTGGCGCAGGAGACCGAGTTCGTCCGGATGTTCCTCGACGAGGCGCGGATCGCCGCCCAGCTGCACCACCCCCACATCATTCAGATGCACGAGCTGGGGCACCTCGAGGGCTCGATCTTCATCGCGATGGAGTTCGTCGAGGGCGTCGACCTGCGGAAGATCCTCCAGCAGGAACAGAAGCGCCTCTCGGTGGTCCCGCCCGACATCGCCGCCTGGCTCACCGCCCGGCTGTGCGAGGGGCTGCACTACGCCCACAACAAGGGCGGCGGCGATGGCCGGCCGCTCGGAATCATCCACCGCGACGTCAGCCCGCAGAACCTGATGGTCGGCTACCGCGGCGAGGTGAAGCTGGTCGACTTCGGGATCGCCAAGGCCACCAGCTTCATGGAGCGCAGCAAGCCGGGGGTGATCAAGGGCAAGTTCCTCTACCTCTCGCCCGAGCAGCTCTCGCAAGACCGCATCGATCACCGCGCCGACATCTTCGCGGTGGGCACGATGCTCTACGAGGTCACCACCGGAAAGAGCCCGTTCTACAAGCCGACCACCGAGGCGGTGATCTACGCGATCCGCGCCGAGGAGCCGCCCCCGCCGCACCTCACCACCAACGGCTATCCGGCCGAGCTGTCGCGCATCATCATGCGGTGCCTGCTGAAGGATCGCGGCCGCCGGTACCAGCAGGCCGGGGAAGTCCACGCCGACCTCGAAGCGTGGATGCGCAAAGAGTCGCCGACCACGATGGGCACCGTCGTCGACTACGTCGACAAGCTGTTCGGCGATCAGGAAGAGCGCACCTCGATCTTCATTCCTCCCAACGCGCGCGGCGAGCGGACCACCGTCGAGGGAGCGCCCCGGCGCCGGCTCACCAGCGAGAGCGTCCCCACCGCGCCGGGGATGGGGGCGGCCCAGCGGACCAACTCCAACCCGACGGTGCCGATCGCGCCCTTCAAGAACATCAACGAAGAGACCACCCGGCCGATCGCGACCGCGCTCGAAGAGGCGGTCAGCCCTTCGGTCGGCCGCAGGCCCACGCCCGCGGGCGGGGTGGCGGTGTCCGAGGATGACAACCGGACCCAGACGGTGCGGTCCTCGGACATCGAGCGGGCGATCGGCGGCCGGCCGGTCATCTCGGTGGTCACCGTGCCCAACACGCCTCCTCCCGAACGGAAGGCCAGCGGCGCTGTCCCGATCGGCGCGAGGGAAGTCACCGGCAACACCGCGCCGCTGATCCCCTCGCCCCGGCTGCCGGTGCCGGTCGAGGCGATCGAGGCGACCGCGATCAGCGGGGCAGGGCGGCTGCTGACCGGCGACTCGCTGGTCGAGCTGACTCCCAGCGCTCCGAGCGCCATCCCCGGGCCGGCGTCTCCCGTCACCGTCGCGACCCGCCGCAGCCGGGACTTCCCGCAGCACAGCGCGCCGCCGGTGCCCTCGTACCTTCCCGAGGAGCCGCAGACGCTCGGGGCGCGGCCCTCGACCACCCGTGGGGCGCTGCTCACCCCGGCGCCTCCGGTGTCGGCCGAGACGCGCGCGGGTCCCCGGCCTTCCGACACCTTCGCCGACGCCGACGACGCGGTCTCGTATGACCCGAGCGACGAAGAATCGACGATGGACTTCCGGGCCAACTCCGGCCCCGACCTGAAGCCGGTTCGGCGCGACTCGACGTTCATCAATCCCGAGGCCGAAGGGCTGCTGGTGCGAAAGCCGTGGCTGATCGCCGTCTTCGCGTTCCTGGCGGTGCTGATCCTCGGGCTGCTGCTGATCGTCTGGGCCCGGCCCGAGCGAAAGCTGCCGGGGCCCGCCACTGGCGCGGGCGACTCGACGGCGCCGGCCCAGGGCGACGAGATTCCCCCCGAGGCGCCCAGTGATCTGACCGACTCGGGCAAGACGATGGTGCGGTTTGCCGCGCCGGCGGGGACGGTGATCATCCACGACAACACCTCGTTTCAGCCGAACAAGCCGTACCCGCTGTTCCCCGGAAGCTTCACCCTCGCGTACCGCTGCCCGAAGAAGGGGCGGCGGGCGGGCGAGGTCCTCAACACCTCGGTCACGGTCGAGCACAACAAAGCGGCCGGCCAGGTGATCCCGCTCAGCTGCCGGTAGCCGGGTTACCGGGCCGGCGGCGCACCCAGCGACGGCCGGGGCGCCACCGCCGCGCGATCGGCCAGCGCGACCACTTTCTGGAACAGCCGCAGCCCGAACGGCCCGAAGTCCGCTCGGTGGAACATCCGCCGCGCCTGGGCCTGCGCGATCTTGCCTGCCTCGGGGCGCCCGGTTCCGGCGAAGAACTCACCCTGCCGCCACAGCCGCCGCGCATACAGCTCACGCACCGCCGGGGTGAAGTAGCCCTCGGCCAGCTCTTTGAGCTTCTGATCGATCGCCGCCTGCTCCGCCTTCTGCGCGCGCAGCGCCTCGAGGTCGCGGCCGAGCGTCTCGAGCAGCGCCTCGGCCGGCAGCCACGCCTGGATCTCCGGCTCGTCGTGGAGCGCCCCCGACTTCGCCGCCAGCGCCTCGTCTTCCGGCTCGGGCTGCGCCACCGCCAGCTGCGTCTCGTCCGGCGTCACCTTCAGGTAGTGGAGGTTCTGGTACGCCCCGTCGGGCAGGCCGTTCTTCACCCGCAGGTTCTGCCCCCAGCCGCGCGCCAGCTCTTCGAGCACCCGCTGGAGCGGCACCTCCATCACCTGGCGGCCCTGCACCAGCTCGCGCTGCTGGCGGCGGTACCTCGAGCGGTTGGTCTCGGCCCGATCGAGCTGCTGCACGCCGAACTCGTCGTGGAGGATCCCCTGGAAGAACTCGACCCCTCCCCCGCGCGCGGGACGGCCGAAGAACAGCATCCGCTCGCCAGTGCCGAGCACGGGAGACAGCAGGCCCGGCAGCTCGGCGGGAGCGGCGCTGACGGTGGGCTGGGGCCCGGCCTCGGCCACCGGGGCCTCGAGCTCCACGCCGCTCGAGCGCAGCTGGTAGAGCGCCTTCTTCGCCGCGCGCGCGAGCGGCTTCGACTTCGAGCCCGCCAGCGCCTCGGGCAAGTCCTTCTGCTTGGCCTTCACGTGGGCGGCGAGCACCTCGAGCGCCTGCGCTTCGGGGAGCTTCTCGACGTCGGCGGCGGACAGCTTCAGAGGATCCATGGGGGAGGTCCTTTAGCGGGTGCGCCGGGTGACGAGCCAGAAGTCCTGCGCCTGGGCGGTGAGCAGCAGCTCGCCGCTCGACAGCTGGGGGCCGAGGACCTGCTGGGGGGAAGGCCCGCGGATGAGGAAGTGATCGTAGGCCGAGCCCTGGGTCGCCCAGTTCATCGTGTCCGGACGCCACTCGGAGGCGAAGGTCGGGGGCGTCTTGCCGTCGCGGTACATCACCGGAGAGTGCGGGGTCAGCGCGAAGCTGAAGTTGGTGATCCCGCCGCGCTCCCGGGCGATCACCGTCGAGGCGTGGAGCCACACCGGGTGGGTCATCGCGGCCGAGCCGGTGTTGTAGATGAGGCCCATCACCTTCGGGCGCTCGGCGGCGTACGTCGACAGCTGGGTGAGCGCGACCGCCTCCTGATCGAACTGGGCGAAGCCCTTCCACAGCGGCAGGGCGGTCGCGATCGCCACCGCCCCCGCCGCCAGCAGCCCGGCACGCGCGATCTTCGGCTTCAGCACCGGCACCGTGCAGACCAGCACCGCGGCCGCCAGATGGGCGTAGCGGGTGTTGAGGTAATACATGTACCCGCGGATATCGAAGGGGAGGGTGAAGTAGAGCACCAGCGCCAGCCCCGCCAGTCCCACGATCCGCCAGCGGGCGATCGGGCCTTCCTTCGTCTCTCGCCCCGTCACCAGCGCCGCCGCGATCGCGATCCCCGCCACGGCGAAGGCCGCGGTCACCGCGAAGGCGTCGGCCTGATCGCGCAGCATCCCGCTCAGCACCGGGAGGAACTCCGCCTGGTTCTGCTCGAACGTCTTGTACGAGAGGTTCTGCGGTGACAGCACCGGGCCCCACGACTTCCACGGCTGGCCGGGAGCGATCTCCGCCGGCTGCCCGAACCGCGAGCCGAACCAGAGGAAGAACAGCGCCACCCCGGGGACGACGCCCAGCAGCGCGGCGCGCCGCTCATCGAAGCGGGCCCGCCAGCCCCCCGCATCGTTGGGCGCCCGGGTGGTCACCAGCAGCAGCGGCAGCGCGAACCCCAGCCAGGCGAAGACCTGGACGTGAAACAGCAGCACCGCGACCACCGCCGCCGCCAGCGCAATCGCCCACTTTTTCCGCCGCGCGGGAT
>JAGSPQ010000257.1 GCA_018262385.1 Myxococcaceae bacterium
GGCCCGGCCAGGTCTGGAGCAAAGGGCGCGGCACCTGCGTCGGCGTGCCGCAGTGCACGCCACCGCGGCTGGCCAGCGGCGAGAGCTGCAGCTGTCCCTCAGGCCAGGTGAGCGAGCCCGACATGCAGGGCCAGTGCTGTTTTCCGGGCCAGGTCTGGAGCAGCGCCAAGGCCCGCTGCGTCGGCCTGCCGACCCAGTGTCCGCCCGGGCAGGCACCCGACGGGGAACGGTGCGCCGCGCCGCTCGCCAGCGAGCTGCCGGCTCCCCCGCTGCCGTCGGCGCCGCAGCCGCCGGTGGTGGCGCCGCCCGCGGCCTCGCCGGCGCCGGCCGCCGAATCGAAGTGCCCGGCCGAGGCGCAGCCCGAGTGGCAGTGGGCGTCGGCCCCGCAGAAGCGCGCGCTGCTCGACGCCTGCCGGGCCGAGCAGCAGAAAAACGCGGCGGCTCCTGCGCCGGCCACCCCGCCGCCGGCCGCGCCTGCCGCCACGCTGGTCGCTTCCCCCGCCGCGGCGGCCGCTCCCCCGGCGACGGTGGTCCGCGCCGACGAGGCCCCGGGCAGGTCGGCCCCGCCCAAGCGCTCCCGCACCTCCCTCACCACCGGGGTGATGCTGGGAGAGACGACCGGCGGGATGCTGGCGCTGCCGATTCGGGTCGGGCTGTTTTCGATCAAGCCGGGCGAGTCGCTGCAGGGCACCGCGTCCTTGCTGGTGACCCCGGCGCTGTTCGCCTCGGTGCAGGACGTGCCCTACGCCAGCTACTTCCAGGCCGGCGCCGCGCTGGGCCTCGCCGCCGGCTGGCATCAGCGGCTGGGCCCGGTCGAGCTGTTCCCCTACGGCGGGGCGAGCGCCTGGCTCGTCTACCGAATGCTCCAATCGAACAGCTCCAACTGGGGGCTGAACCTCGTCTTCCGGGGCGTGGTCGGGCTGACCTTCGCGGTGCCGGCGGGCGAAGGAACCAAGTTCGTGCTCGGAGGCCAGGTCCAGCTGGGCGGCGCCTCCACCCTGGGGATGATCTACATCGGGGTCGAGTTCTAGCCCGCGTTGCTGCAAACGGTGCATCGAAGTGGCCGCCGTGCAGTCGGTGCACCGGGGAAAGCGGGCCTACTCCGAACAGGTGCACCGACTGCATCCGCCTCGGGTGTCGACCCTTGCGCCGAACGCCATCCCTGTGTTTCATATTGAAACATGAGTGAACAGCAGGTCTGCAGCACGCCCTTCGAGCAGGGCGGCAAGCTGTGCCGCAGCTGCCGGCTGCTGCCGGAGAAGGCGGCGGGGCGCAACTGCTCGCGGCTGGTGGCGCGCAGCAAGGCGATGCAGTCGCTGCTGGTGCGGGCGGCCACCATCGCCGGCACCGACGCCTCGATCGTGCTGCGGGGCGAGAGCGGCTCGGGCAAAGAGGTCGTCGCCCGCTCGATTCATGCCAACAGCCCCCGCCGGGCCAACGCGTTCGTGGCGATCAACTGCGCGGCGATGCCGTCCGAGCTGCTCGAGAGCGAGCTGTTCGGCCACGCCCGGGGCGCCTTCACCGGAGCCACCACCGCGCGCAAAGGCCTGTTCGAGACCGCCGACAAGGGGATGCTGTTCCTCGACGAGATCGCCGAGATGCCGCTGAGCCTGCAGGCCAAGCTGCTGCGCGCCCTGCAGGACGGCGAGATCCGCCGGGTCGGAGAGAGCAACCCCTTCACCGTCGACGTCCGGGTGATGTGCGCCACCCACCAGAACCTGCAGCTGGCGGTCCAGCACAAGCGCTTCCGCGAGGATCTCTACTTCCGGCTCAAGGTCTTCACCCTCGTCGTCCCGCCCCTGCGCGAGCGGCTGGAAGACATCATGCCGCTGGCCGAGATCTTCCTTCAGCAGGAGCCGCACCGGACCCAGCGCTTCACCCCCAAAGCCGCCGCCCGGCTGCGCCACTACCGCTGGCCGGGCAACGTGCGCGAGCTGCAGAACGCGGTGAAGCACGGCGCGGTGCTGTCGCTGGGGGAGGAGATCGACGTCGCCCACCTGCCCGAGGAGCTGTTCGCCGAGCCGGGCGCCCAGCCGGAGGGCGCCGAGCCCCCCCCGCGGGGGAGGATCACCCTCGCCGCCGCCGAGCGGCTGCACATCCTCGAGGTGATGGAGTCCTGCGGAGGGCACCAGACCCAGGCGGCGCAGGTGCTGGGCGTCGGGCGGACCACCCTGTGGCGCAAGCTCAAGCAGCACGGGCTCGACGGGTAGCCTGGTTGCCGAAGCACCGGGCACGGCGGGTGCAAAAGGGCCTGCGCCAATGGCGTCACGGTTCCTCACCCGGATGTGCCGCCAGCACGCGGAGTCGCTCGCCCTCTTCGCGGCGGCGACCCGGGGCGGCCGGGTGGTGGATCTGAAGAGCTACGACCGCTTCCGCAGCGCGCTGGTCCAGCACATCGCGATCGAAGAGCGGGTGCTGATGCCCGCGCTGACCCGCAAGCTCGGCCCGGCGTTCGAGGCCACCCGGCGCAAGCTCCAGCAGGATCACGAGGGAATTCTCGCGCTGCTGGTGCCGACCCCGAACGAGATCTGGCTTCAGGATCTGCACGAGTTCCTCCTCCACCACTTCGCGGTCGAAGAGAGCCCCGGCCAGCTTCACGCCCTGTGCACCCGGCACCTCGCCGGGGACGATCGCCGGCTGCGCGAGGCCGCTGACCGCCTGCCCGTCATCCCGCTCGAGCCCTTCGAGGACGGCGTCCGGGTGCCCCAGGTGCTGGCCCGGATGAAGGCCGCGGTCGGGCTCCCGGTGCGCGCCTTTGTTTCAGTTTGAAACACCGCGGAGCAATCGGGCCGATCATCCCCCGCTGCGCCCCGGCGAGCCGGTTGGCACGGTGGACGCAGAAGGGCGGCTGAAACGAGGCGATTGCCTCATCAACGGAGGACTCGATGAAAAAGACGATTCTCGCTGGAGCGATTGCGCTCGGGCTCGCGGCATTGGTCTACACCGGATGCTCGGAGAAGGGCCCCGCTGCCGGGCCGACGGCTGCGGCACCGACCGGCTCGGGCGCCTCCGCGGGGATCAAGCAGCTGATGGTCGAGCGCGGCCTGTCGGAAGCCGACGTCACCGCCGCGCTGAAGACCTTCCTCCCGTCGGGCAAGCTCGACCCGTACATGATCTTTGCTTCTGGCGGGCAGTCCGGCCAGGTGCTGGTGCTCGGCGTGCCGTCGATGCGGCTGCTGAAGGTGATCGGCGTCTTCACCCCTGAGCCGTGGCAGGGCTACGGCTACGGCGGCACCAGCAACGCGGTGCTCACCGGCGGCAACCAGCTCGGCCACAAGCCGATCACCTGGGCCGACGTCCACCACCCCAACCTCTCCGAGACCAAGGGCGACTACGACGGCGAGTTCCTGTTCGTGAACGACAAGGCCAACGCCCGGGTCGCGGTGGTTGACCTGAAGGACTTCGCCACCAAGCAGATCGTCGCCAACCCGCTGGTCGCTTCCGACCACGGCGGCGCGTTCGTCACCCCCAACACCGAGTACGTGATCGAGACCAGCCAGTACCCCGCCCCGCTCGGCCGCGATTACGCGCCGATCTCCGAGTACAAAGAGAAGTACCGCGGGCTGGCGATGTTCTGGAAGTTCGACCGCACCAAGGGCCGGATCGTCCCCGAAGAGAGCTGGGCGGTCGAGCTGCCCCCCTACACCCAGGATCTGGCCGACTCGGGGAAGCTGGCTTCCGACGGCTGGGTGTTCATCAACAGCTTCAACACCGAGATGGCGACCGGCGGAATCCTCGAGGGCAACCCGCCGATCGAGTCGGGCGCCTCGCAGAACGACATGGACTACCTCCACATCATCAACTGGAAGAAGGGTGAGGAGCTGATCAAGGCCGGCAAGGGAAAGATGATCAAGGGCTTCCGGGTGCTGCCGATCGAGGTCGCGGCGGCGGAGAACGTGCTGGTCCTGGTCGGCGAGCCGAAGAGCCCCCACGGCGCGGACGTCACCCCCGACGGTGAGGAGATCGTCGTCGGCGGCAAGCTCGACACCCACACCACCGTCTACAGCTTCGCCAAGATCAAGGCGCAGATCGAAGCCAACAAGTTCGAGGGCAAGGACGCCTACGGGATCAACATCCTCCCGTTCAAGGAATCGATTCGCGGGCAGGCCGAGATCGGCCTCGGGCCGCTGCACACCGTGTTCGACGACAAGGGCTTCGCCTACACCTCGGTGTTCATCGAGTCGGTGGTCGCCAAGTGGAGCCTGAAGGACCTGAAGGTCGTCGACAAGATCCCGGTGCAGTACAACATCGGCCACATCCTGGCGGCCGAGGGCGACACCGTGCACCCCGACGGGAAGTACGTGGTCGCGATGAACAAGATGTCGCAGGACCGCTTCCAGAAGGTCGGCCCGCTCTACCCCCAGAACTTCCAGCTGGTCGATCTCGAGGGCGAGAAGATGTCGATCATCATGGACGGCGCGATTGGCCTGGGCGAGCCGCACTACTCGCAGATGATCAAGGCCGACAAGCTCAAGCCGATCGCCGTCTACAAGATGGGCACCAACATCTACACCGACGCGATCGACAAGTTCGCGGTGGTCCCGGGCAAGGAGCGGATCGAGCGCAAGGGCAACGTGGTCGACGTCTACATGACCGCGGTCCGCAGCCACTTCACCCCCGATCGGATCGAGGTGAACGAGGGCGACACGGTGAACCTCCACATCACCAGCATCGAGCAGGCCGAGGATCAGACCCACGGCTTCACCATCGACATGCTCAACATCAACCTCTCGCTCGAGCCGGGCAAGCACGAGAACGTCAGCTTCGTCGCCGACAAGCCAGGGGTCTACCCGATGTACTGCACCGAGTTCTGCTCGGCGCTCCACCTCGAAATGACGGGCTACTTCCTCGTCAAGCCCAAGAAGTGAGAACCATGCACTGCAAATCCCTGCTCCTCGCCGCGGCGCTGCTGTTCGCCCTCGCCGGCTGCAACGAAAAGAAGGAAGCGGCTCCGGCACCGGTGGCAGCAGTTGCCCCGGTGGCGGCCGCTCCTGAAGCCCCGCCTGCCCCGACCGGCCCGGACGGCCCCCCCGACATCGTGATCCCTTCGTTCGAGATCAGCGCCACCCCGGCCGACATTGGCAAAGGCAAAGACGTGTTCGCCGCCAAGGGCTGCATCGCCTGCCACAAGGTCGGCGGGGGCAAGCTGGTCGGGCCGGACTTGAAGGACGTGCTGGTTCGCCGCACCCAGCCCTGGGTGATGAAGATGATCCTCAAGCCCGAGGTGATGCTCGCCAAGGACGACGTGGCGAAGGCGATGTTCCGCAGCATGCTGGTGCCGATGGCCAACCAGAACGTCGACCCGATCAACGAGCTGCCGTTCATCCTGGCCTACCTGAAGAGCGAGTCGGCCGGACCGCAACCCGAAGCCCACAAGTAACCCAGGCCCTTTTCCCCCCGGAGGACTGCGCATGCGACCTGCCTTGCCACTGCTTTGCCTGCTGACTGCCACCGGGGGGTGGGCAGCAGAAACCGCCGGACCGCGGCAGCCGCCGTGTCCGGCGATCGGAGTGGTTCGCTCGGGGCCCGCGCTGGCCCGGGCGCTGGCGGATCCCTCGGGGCCCGCCGAGCTGTGGGTGGCCGGCACCCTGGAAGGAGACTTTCTCCTCAAGCGCCCGATGGTCTTGAGGGGCTGCGAGGAGGCGACGCTGAAGGGTACTGGCCGCGGCACGGTGCTGACGGTCGAGGCCGACGACGTGGCGCTGGAAGATCTGCGGTTCACCCGCTCGGGCAGCCGGCCGACCACCGAGGACGCCGCGCTGAAGATCAAGGGCAAGCGCCACACCCTCACCCACCTGGGCGCCGACGACGCGCTCTACGGGTTCAACCTCGAGGGCTGCCAGCAGTGCCACCTCTCGTGGTCGACCGTGATCGGGCGGGACATCGAAGAGAGCCTGAAGGGCGATGGGATCAAGCTGTGGGAAGCGCACGGCTCGACGGTGAAGCA
>JAGSPQ010001037.1 GCA_018262385.1 Myxococcaceae bacterium
CAGTACGAACAAGCACAGACCCGCAAGAAGATCGGGAGCAGCATCGATCAGGCAGTCCACTCGGGAGGCTGCCCGGGCCCCACCGCTTGCCGCGGCGCCGTGGTTGAGGGCGGTTGGGGGCCTGGCGGGGCGTGGGCGGGCCGACTGGTACGAACGAACCATGCCCGCTGGCATCGCCGGGCCACCCCTCAATGGTGGTCTCTGGGCGCCACAAGCGTTCGCCCAGGCAACTGCGTCCTCGGCTGCGAATGCGAATACTGGGCACATCACAACGCAGCCACCAAGGAGCACACAATGAACTGGGACCTGATGATGAACGTGGTGATGAGCATGATGTTCTTCGCGCCGCTGCTGCTCGCCCTCGGCTTCTTCGTGTTCATGGGCGTGCTCGTCGCGTTCGAAGGCGCGGTGGCCTTCGCCAGCAAGCTGGGAGCCAGCGAGCAGCTGGCCTACGCCCCGGCCGCGCCGATGGGCCCGATCGCCGCCGGGTTGCAGGAAGCGGTTCGGGACGAGGTGGCGGAGCAGAACGCTCCGGCCGCCGAGGCCCCGCGCGCCGCCAACGGCCGCGCCGGGAAGTGACCGCCCGCGGACGGCCGAGCGCGGTGCGATCTGTGGTGCGCCGCGGATCTGCGGGGTTAACCTTCCACGCACCACTGCATGTTCATGCTCGAATCCGAAGAAGCGTTGACGGCCTCGTTCCGGCCGAAGGACCGCAAGCTGCTGGAGCTGCCCCCCGAGCTCAAGCTGCCGATGTTCGTGAGGGACTACCTCGCCTGGACCCACCCGGCGGGGGGGCACGTGTACCTGGTGTTCGCGGTGCCCGGAGGAGTGCCGACCGGGATCGTGTTCGACGGCAAAGGCGGTGGCGCCGGGCCGACGGTACCGGCGATGTGCGACTGGTGTCATTGCAGCTCGATGGGGACGGGAGTGGCGCTGTTGACCGCCGGCAATCGAGAAGCTCCTCGGCCGGATGGGGCGGTTCGCGAGTGAGGCGTTGAAGATCGACCTCGCCCGAAGCTGACGGCCGCCCGTGAATTTGGTGTTATCGCCATATACATCGATCTGACTTGGCGTTACCGTCGCAAACATGAAATCCCCCAGACGACCTCGGGCCTACCGGATGGGGGTTCGGGCGGACGCCGCGGCCCAGACGCACCGGAAGATCCTCGAGGCGGCGATCCGCCTGTTCGGTGAGCGGCGCTACGACGAGGTCTCGCTGGCCGACGTGGCCCGCTCGGCGGGCGTGACGGTGCAGACGGTGCTCAGACGCTTCGGGAGCAAGGAGGGCCTGACCGAGGAGGCCACGGCGCTCGGGGTCGAGGAAGTCCGCCGGGAGAGGTGGGCCACCTCCGGGTCCGACGTCGCCTCCGCGGTGGGGGGCCTGGTCACCCACTACGAGGCGTGGGGCGAGCGCAGCCTTCACTTCCTCGCCCAGGAACAACGGATCCCGGCGATGAAGCGGGTCACCGACGCCGGCCGGGCGCTCCACCACGCGTGGGTGGACCACGCGTTCGGGCGCTGGCTGACCCAGTGCCGCGGGGCCGCCGCTCGCGCGCGCCTGCGGGCACGCCTGATCGCGACGACCGACGTCTACGTCTGGAAGATCCTGCGCCGGGATCTGGGAATGGACCCCGCGACCACCGCGCTGACGCTGCGTGAGCTGCTCAGCGCCAACCTGAACTGACGGAGGAAACGATGGCGAAGATCCTGATCTACACCTCGCCCGCCCGCGGGCACCTCTACCCCCTCGTCCCGACGCTGGAGGAGCTGCGGCGCCGGGGCCACCACCTCAGCGTGCGGACGCTGACCAGCGAGCTGCCCCGGGTGCGCGCGCTGGGGTTCGCCGCCGAGGCGATCGATCCGGCGATTGAAGCCCGGCAGATCGACGACTGGCAGGCGAAGTCCCCCCCGGGAGCGCTGCTGGCGGCCTGCCGCACCTTCGTCGATCGCGGGCGGGTGGAGCTGGCCGACCTGCGCCGCGCCATCGCGCACGAGCAACCCGACCTGCTCTTCACCGACGTCAACTGCTGGGGCGCGGCCGCGGTGGCGGAAGCGTCTGGCCTGCCCTGGGCGGTGTTTGCCCCCTACTTCCTGCCGGTGCAGGCGCCGGGAGTCCCTCCCTGGGGCCTGGGGCTCGCGCCGGCCGGCGGCGTGATCGGCCGGATCCGCGACGCAGTGCTCTGGGGGTTGGTCCACCTGATCTACGACCGGGCGCTGCCGGCGCTCAACCGACTGCGGGCGGACGCGGGGGTGGCACCGCTGCGTCACGTGGCCGAGGTCGCGACCCGGCCTCGGTGCGTTCTCGCGTACACCGCCGAACCCTTCGAGTACCCCCGGGCGTGGCCGGCGCAGGTGCGGCTGGTCGGCCCCGGGGTGTGGGAGCCCACAGGGGAAGCCGAGGGAGGGGAGAGGGACGAGCGCCCGCTGGTGCTCGTCACCTGCTCGACCGAGTACCAGAACGACGGGCGGCTGATCGAAGCTGCGCTGGCGGCGCTGGCAGACCAGCCGGTGCGGGTGGTGGCCACCACCGCCTCGCTCGACCCCGCGGCCTTCAAGGTCCCCGCCAACGCGCGGGTCGAGCGCTTCCTCCCCCACGGGCCGCTGCTGCAGCAGGCGGCGTGCGTGGTGTGCCACGGAGGGATGGGCATCACCCAGAAGGCGCTCGCCGCGGGCGTGCCGGTGTGCGTGGTCCCCTTCGGGAGGGATCAGCTGGAGGTCGCGCGCCACGTCGAGGTGACCCAGGCGGGGACGCGGCTGTCTCCTGCGCGCCTGTCGCCTGCACGCCTGCGCCGGGCGATTGAGGGCGCGATGGCAAGAAAGCCGGGAGCGATGCGCGTCGCGGAGGCCTTCCGCGGCGCCGCGGGGCCCGGGGGCGCGGCCGACGTCCTCGAGCGCCTCGCGGGAGCGAAAGAACGCCAAGCCGCAGGAACC
>JAGSPQ010000258.1 GCA_018262385.1 Myxococcaceae bacterium
CCGACCGTCGATCACGTGGGCATCAGCCGTCGCATCGGCAACGAGAAAGAGCGCCGCCGGTTGCGCGAGATCGTTGACCGCCTGCGTCCTCCGGGTACCGGCTTCATCGTCCGCACCGTCGCGGAGAACGTGCCCCAGGAGAAGCTCGAGGCCGACATCCGCTTCCTGCTCGAGGTCTGGAACGAGACGATCAAGAAGAACGAGAAGCGGCACCAGCCGGGCTTGATGCACCCCGACCTCGATCTGATTCTGCGGGCCACCCGCGATCTCTTCGCGCAAGACGTCGAGCGTCTGGTGATCGACGATCGCGAGGAATACGAGCGGGTGTTGCAGTTCGTCACGGTGCAGGACACCGCGCTGCGTGAACGGGTGCTGCTGCACGACACCGACGAGCCGATCTTCGATGCCTACGGGATCGAGGAAGAGATCAAGCGCGCCACCGCCCGCAAGGTGTGGCTGAAGAGCGGCGGCTACCTGATCATGGATCAGGCCGAAGCGCTGACCGCGATCGACGTCAACTCCGGCCGCTACGTCGGCAAGAAGAGCCTCGAAGAGACGATCACCAAGATCAACGTCGAGGCGGCCAAGGAGATCGTCTACCAGCTGCGGCTGCGCAACATCGGCGGCATCATCATTTGCGACTTCATCGACATGGAGAAGCAGCAGAACCGCGACAAGGTCTTCAAGTCGCTCCAGGAAGCGCTCGGCCGCGACAAGGCGAAGACCAACGTGCTGAAGATCTCCGAGCTCGGCCTGGTCGAGATGACCCGCAAGCGCGTGCGCGAGTCGATCGGCCGGATGCTGCATGAAGACTGTGCCTACTGCGACGGCCAGGGCTTCGTGAAGACTGCCACCACGGTTTCCTACGAGATCTTCCGCGAGCTGCGCCGCTCGGCCGGCTCGTACAAGGATCCGACCCTGGTGATCAGCTGCCAGGCCGAGGTCGCCAGCCTCCTGCTCGGAGAAGAGAAGCAGGAACTGCGGCACCTGATGGATCGCTTCAACAAGTCGATCCAGGTCCGCACCCAGCTCGACTACCACCGCGAGCAGTACGACATCTACGCGCGGGTCGCCTCGGGCACCGAGCACAAGGTCGCCTCGTCGGTGGAGCAGATCGAGCCGCAGCGCTGGGGCAACCCCAAGCGCGGGCCTTCCGAGAATCGCCTCGAGAGTCGCGGCGGCAGTGATCGCGGCAGCGGCGGCGATCGTCCCGCTGGTGGCGGCGGCGGGGGCGGCGCAGACCGGGGCAGCCGGCGAGATCGCGACCGCGGCCGTGGCCGTGATCGCCAGGGTGGCGGCGGTGGCGGTGGTGGCGGCGGGCGGCCCGACAACAACCGGGGCGGCAACACCGCACGCCCCTCGCAACCGCAGGGCGTTCAGCAGCAGGCGGCCGGCTCGGGCGGTGACGAGCCGACTTCCTCCATGGCTGACCCCAGCGACGGCAACGTCGCCCTCAAGTAGGAGCCCGCGATGACGGTCGACCGCCGAATCGAGACACGCCAGACGGTGAACCTCGACTTCGCCTCGGTCGACGAGTTCATCGCGGAGTACGTCTCGAACATCTCGCGCAGCGGCGTCTTCATCAAATCCGAAGAGCCGCTGCCGGTCGGCACCCGGGTAACGTTGAAGTTCACCGTGATCATGGATGATCTCGAGACGATCGAGGGCGTCGGCGAGGTCGTTCGAACCATCCAGCAGGCGCCGGGGATTCAGGCCGGGATGGGCGTGGTGTTCATCTCGCTCACCGGCTACTCGCGCGAGCTCATCGAGCGGATCCTCGTCCGCCGCCGATAACTGAAAACTGCGTGGCCGAGTCTTCCCCACCTTCTCTTCGAAGCAGGCTCCGCGCCGCCGCGCGGCCTTTCGAGGGGACGCGCATCGGCCGCTTCGCGGTCGACACCCTCCGCGCGGCCCGCGGCCTGGTTCACAGCTTCCGCGGCGACTCGATCACGCTGCGCGCCGGCAACCTCACCTTCATCACCATCACCTCGCTGCTGCCGCTGCTGGCGGTGGTGCTCGCGCTGCTGCATCTGCTGAAGCAACAGCAGTTCGAGCAGCGGGTCTTCGCCTTCATCCAGGACGTGCTGGCGCCCGGCGCCCACCGCGACTCCGACGACTACGTCCGCCAGTTCTTCGCCGCCGCCAGCTCGCGCACCGCCGGCGGCCTGTCGTTCGTGGTGCTGCTGTTCTCCTCGGGGATCCTGCTGCGCAGCCTCGATGTCTCGCTCAACGAGGTGTGGGGCGTCCGGCGCAGCCGGCCGATTCTCGTCTCGCTGGTCCTCTACGCGGGGGTGCTGCTGTTCGGCCCGACCGCGGTGGGGCTCACCCTCGCCACCACCTCGGGGATGCGCAAGCTGATCCTCGCGGTCCATCTGCCGTTCTCTGCGCAGCTGCTGGTGCTCGGCAGCACGCTGTCGGCGGTGGTCGTCGTCACGCTGCTCTACAAGCTCGCCCCCCACGCGCCGGTTCGCTGGAGATCCGCGCTGGCCGGAGGGCTGGTTGCCGGCCTCGGGTGGGAAGTCGCGCGCAATGCGTACGCCGGAATCGCTCGGTTGTTCCTGAGCGCGAACCCCGTCTATGGCGCGCTCGGGATCGCTCCCCTGTTCTTGATGTGGCTCTACCTGTCGTGGTGCCTGGTCCTCTTCGGGGCCCGGCTCGCGTATGCGGTCGAGCACGCCGCCTACCGGGGAGTGTTCCTCGATCTGCAGCACCACCCGCGCGCCCGCGAGCTGCTCGGCAGCCGGATCGCCCAGCTCACCACCCGGGCCTTCCTGGAGAAGGCGAAGGCGCCGACCGCGGCGAAGCTGGCGATCAAGCTCGGAGTCCCCGCTCAGCTGGTCGGCGAAGTCGTCCACCAGCTCGAGACGGCCTCGCTGCTCACCGTCAGCCGGAAGGGGGAAGTGGCGCCGGCCCGCGACCCGGCCCAGCTCACCCTGGCGGATGTCTCGGCCGCGGTGGGCGGAGTGGCGATGCTGGTTCGTCGTGACGACAGCGTTTCCAACAGTATTGGCTTTGATGAAGTGGAAAAGATCTTTTCAGTCGGCGACGACGCAAGTGTCGAGAAACTCAGCCAGATTTCATGGGCGAGCCTTGCCGACGGGTCCCACGTCAGCTAAAAAGCTTGGGATTCTTGGAGGTTGCACGATCTGCGGTTAGGATTGCTGCAAAACCCGAGTCGTATCCAACTGTTCGGGGGGTCATGATGCTCAAATCCGATCTGGTCAATGTGTTGGTGACGAAGCGGGGCGTGACGCAGAAGCAAGCGGAAGCCACGATCGAAACCATTTTCGAAGCGATGAAGGAAGCGCTCGTTCGCGGCGAGAACATCGAGATCCGCGGACTTGGCGCATTTCACGTCAAGCACTACCCCGGCTACCAGGGCCGCAATCCGAAGACCGGGGAAGTGATTCCGGTGAAGCCGAAGCGCGGGCTGCTGTTCCGCGCGGGGAAGGAACTGAAGGATCGGGTCAATCGCCCGGAGGACGCCGCCGCCGGCGGCACCACCACTCCTTCGGACGGAAATCAGTAATCAGCGCGTCGCCGGAACCAGCCGCCCGACCGGGCGAATCTGAAGATCCGAGTCGAGCTCGCTGAAGGTCAACACCGCCACCTCGGGGAATGAGCCCTCGAGCAGGCGGCGCAGCACCCGCCGCACATCCGGAGAAGCGAGCAGGATCGCGCGGCCATGGGCGGCGATTCGCTTCACCCCGTCGATGATCGCCCGCGCTTCCATCGGCTCGATTGCCGTCTGCGGCCCCGCGCTGCGCAGCGTCTCCTCGATCGCGGGGTCCACCAGAAAGGCGTAGAGCGGACCTCCCGGCGCGTACTGGTGGCTGATTTGCCGGTGGAGCGCCTGGCGGCACTTCTCGGCCAGTGCGTTCGCGTCCCCCTCGGTAGAGGGCGCGACCAGCGCGTCGAGGATCGCCCGCAGGTTCCGGATGCTCACCTGCTCCTGAAGCAGCTTCTTCAACACGTCGGTCAGCAGCGGCAGCGGCACCTTGCCCAGCGCCTCCTTGGCGAGCGCCGGCGCCTGGGCCTCGACGCCTTCCACCAGCGCCTGCACCTCCTGGACCCCGAGGAACGAAGCGGCCCGCTTCCGCAGCAACTGGGTGACGTGCTCGCAGATCAGCTGCCGGGCCGTCCGCACCTGGACCTGCGCCAGCTCGAGCTGGGTTCGCACTGCCGGATCGACGGCCGAGATCGCCCGGCCGGTCGCCGGCTCGGTGGTCGGCTCGACCTCGAAGCCGAGAAACCCGATGTCCACCGGAGGCGCGAGCGCGAATGCCTTGGCTGGGTTCACTTCCCCGCGGCCGCAGGGGACCTCGTCGACCAGCACCACGTAGGAGTTGGCCGGAATCGGAGCTCCGGTGCGAACCCGCACTCCGGGCAGCCGAACGCCCAGTTCGTGGAAGACGCGCTCGCGCACCTGGGTGAGCTCTTCATGGACGAACCTGCCGCCGTCTTCGGTGGTGAGCGCGCTCAGCTCGGCCGAGAGATCCAGGATCAGCGGCGAGACTCCCACCGGCGCCTCGGTGGGCTCGGCCGACTGCTCGGCCCTCGCCTCGGGCGCGGCCCCGGCCACGGCCTGCACTGCGGCGCTGGCCTGCGCCGCCTTCTTGAGGCCGAGGCCGATCGCCGCCAGCAGGCCCGCGATGGCGACGAAGGTCAGGTGGGGCATCCCCGGCATCGCGGCGAGCGCGAGGCACAGCCCGGCGACGACGAACAACGCCTTCCACTGCCCGAAGAACTGGGAGCCGATCTCCGAGCCCAGCGATGCCTCCTCGTTCTCGCCCGCGACGCGCGTCACCACCAGCCCGGCGGCGACCGCGATGCACAGCGACGGGATCTGCGAGACGAGGCCGTCGCCGATCGCGATCAGCGCGTAGGTCGAGGCCGCGTCGGCGATCGTCATCCCGTTCTGGATGGTTCCGATCGCGATCCCGCCGAGCAGGTTGATGAGCACGATGATCAACCCGGCGATCACGTCGCCCTTGATGAACTTCATCGCCCCGTCCATCGACCCGAACATCTGGGACTCACGCTCGAGGTGGCGGCGGCGGTTGCGCGCCTGCTCCTGGGTGATCGCGCCCGCGCGGAGGTCCGCGTCGATCGACATCTGCTTCCCGGGCATCGCGTCGAGGGTGAACCGCGCCGAGACTTCGGCGACCCGCTCGGCGCCCTTGGTGACGACGAGGAACTGCACGAGGGTGAGGATCGCGAAGATCACCGCTCCGACCACGTAGTCCCCGCGCACGACGAACTCGCCGAACGCTTCGATGATCTCTCCCGCGTGGCCTTCCGAGAGCGCGAGCCGGGTGGATGAGACGTTCATCGCCAGCCGGAACAGGGTGGTCAGCAGCAGCAGGGTGGGAAAGGCGGCGACCTTCAGCGCGTCCTTCGCGTAGAGCGCGGCGACGAGCAGCGAGAGCGCGGCGGCGAGGTTGATCGCGATGCCGAGGTCCAGCAGCCAGGCGGGCAGGGGGACGATCATCGCGCCGACGATCGCGGCCATCACTACCGCCAGCACCACGTCGGACGACGTCTTCGCCCGTGCGAGCACCTTCGCGATCACGTCCTGGAAGCTCGTCATGGCGTCTCCTCTTCCGGACGGTCCTTCTTCTCGAGCGCGACCTTCAAGAGCGCAGCGGCCGCCTGGTAGAGCTCCTCCGGGACCTCCTCTCCGACGTCGAACTGCACCAGGCTCCGAGCCAACGGGATGTTTCTAACCACCGGAATTCCAAGGTCTTTTGCTGCCCGCTTGAGATTCAAGGCGTCCGCCTCCTGGCCTTTGGCCACGATGTAGGGTGCGTCGCACTCCGCTTCGTCGTACCGGAGCGCCACGGCGATATGGGTTGGGTTGACGACCACGGCGGTGGCCTTGTGCACCCCACGTGCCGCTCCACCCGCC
>JAGSPQ010000259.1 GCA_018262385.1 Myxococcaceae bacterium
CAGCTTGCCGATCATCTCGCCGGCGTTCTTGGTCGCGTTCTCCATCGCCGTCATCCGTGCGCCGTGCTCGCTGGCCACCGAGTCGAGCAGCGCCCGGAAGATCTTGATCTTCAGCGCCTGCGGCACGAGCTGGTCGAGCACCGCCTGCGGGTTCGGCTCGTAGATGTAGTCGGTCTTCGCCGCTCCGGCGGCCGACGGCGCGGCGGCCTCGAACGGCAGCAGCTGGGAGAAGTTGATTCGCTGCGAGATGGCCGAGACGAACTCGTTGTTCGCCAGGTACACCGCGTCGATCTCACCCTTGAGGAACCGGTTCGCCAGCTCGTCGGCGACGTCGGCGGCACCCTGGTAGGTGACCTTGTTCATCATCCCCGGGTAGTCCTTGCGCATCTTGAAGCCGCGGGCCCGGAAGAAGTCTCCGCCCTTGCGGCCGATGGTGGTGATCGTCACCTCGTACTTCGAGCCACTCTCGGTGAGGAACTTCAGCGCCCGGCGGTTGACGTTCGAGTTGAACCCGCCAGCGAGGCCGCGGTCCGACGTCAGCACCAGCACCTCGACCTTCTTCACTTCGCGCCTGGCCAGCAGCGGGTGGGCGACGTTGCCGCCCTCGGCCCGGCTCATCACCTCGGCGATCATCTTGTCGAGCGTGCTGGCGTAGGGGCGGGCGGCGATGATCGCGTCCTGGGCCCGGCGCAGCTTGGCGGCGGCGACCATCTTCACCGCGCGGGTGATCTGCCGGGTGCTCTTGACCGACTTGATGCGCTTACGAATGTCGCGAAGGGAAGCCATGGCTTGGGCGCGCCTATATGGCCTTCGTGGCAGGTGGGCAACGAAAGTCGGCCCGGTTTAGGGCATATTGGGGTTGTCGAATCGACGCAGGCCGGGGCAAGGTTTCCCTTCTGCCCATGAAACGAATTCTGGTCGTTGGATTGTGCCTGCTGGCGGGGGGGTGCACTCCACCAAAGCTGAAGAAGACGCTGCCGCCGGACGTGCGGGTGGACACCTACGCCCAGCAGTCGGCCTCGAAGATCGACGTGCTGTGGGTGGTCGACGACTCCGGCTCGATGGCGCCCCGCCAGGAGAACCTGGCGAAGAACTTCCAGTCGTTCATCGACGTGTTCTCCAAGGGCGCGATCGACTTCCGGATCGCCGTCACCACCACCGACATCTTCAAGAACCGCGGCCAGCTCAAGGGCAGCCCGAAGATCCTCACTCCCAAGACCTCCGGGCTGGTCGCCGCTTTCCAGTCCAACGTGAAGGTCGGGATCCTGGGCAGCCCGTACGAAGCCGGCCTGCAGGCGGCGCTGATGGCGATCGAGCTGCAGAACGAGGCCAACGCGCCGAAGCAGGCCACGCTCGAGACCTGCCTGGCGGTCTGCAAGGGCGCCCAGGCCTGCATCGACACCTGCAACCTCGGCAACACGTTCGACTTCCTGCGGACCGACGCCTACCTGTACCTGATCTTCGTCACCGACGAAGAAGACGAGTCGGCCGAGGACATTCGCTACTACTGGCGCTCGTTCGAGACCGCGAAAGGGCTCGGCAACGACGGCACCGTCACCACCGCGGCGATCATGGGCGATGTGCCGACCAACGGCTGCGGCGCCACGCCGGGCACCCGCTACAAGGCGCTCTCGGATCTGACCGGCGGCGAGGTCGGCAGCATCTGCGACACCAACTTCTCGGCCACGCTGAAGAAGCTCGCCACCAACGCGGTCGGCCTGAAGCGGAAGTTCGCGATCGCCCGGAAGCCGAACATCACCACCATCGAGGTGGCGGTGAGGTACCCGTGCAACACCCTGGACGAGATCGTCCGCTCCTGCGCCTCGGTCGACCGGACGGAGTGCATCGACAACCCGCCCGAGTCGCTCAACCTCGTCTGCAAGCCTCCGCAGGGCGGCCCCGACGGCTGGAGCTACGAACCGGCGACCCAGGTGATCTTCTTCGCCGGCGAGTCGGTGCCCTTCCTCAAGGGCCTGGTCGAGATCCAGTACTACGAAGAAGGGATGGGGCCGGGGTGAAGCGCGCCCTGGTGGTGACAGCCCTCGCACTGGTCGCGGCGTGCCGGCCGCCGAGCACGGTCGGGGTCAAGCCGCAGCTGGTACCGCCCACCGGAGATCAGGACTTCGGAGTGGTGCCGGTGCTCAACCAGAAGAGCCTCGACATCCCGATCCTCAATGTCGGCCGCGGAGATCTGGAGCTCAAGTCGGTCACCTTGAAGGACCCGGGGATCTTCACCCTCGTCTCCGCGCCGTCCACCATCGTCGCGGGCGAGACGGCGAACGTGGTGGTGAAGTTCGTCCCGCTCAAAGAGCAGGACTACTCGGACACCCTGGTGCTCGAGAGCAACGACGAGGCGAACCCGATCATCGAGGTGAAGCTGCTCGGCAAGGGCAGCACCCGGGCGCTGATGCAGGTCGACCCGATGGTGCTCGACTTCGGGCGGGTCGCCGAGTGCAGCTCGGTGGTGAAGACGTTCACCATCACCAACAAGGGCACCGCGGATCTGATCGTCGAGGAGCTCTCGTTCACCGACGGCAGCAGCCCCGCCTTCGCCTTCGTCGGCAGCTCGAAGACGCCGGCGATCGTGAAGTTCAAGGATCCCAACGGCCTGCCGGGGAAGATCCAGCTCACCGTCAAGTTCACCGTCGCCGCCGGGTCGATGGGCGCCGCGATGGGCAGCATCAAGATTCGCGGCACCGACCCCGACAACCGCGAGGTCCTGCTGATGCTGAAGGGCGACGTGAACCGGGCGCCGGTGCCGGTGATCGCTCCGCTCGGAAACGGCGCGCCCGGGCTGACGGTGACGCTCGACGGCTCGGGCAGCAGCGATCCCGACGCCGACAACCCGATCACCTTCAAGTGGACGATGCGCAGCAAGCCGCTCTCGAGCGACACCGACTTCCTCGCGGCCACCTCGGCGATGACCTCGATGCGGCTCGACCCGCTGGTGCCCGGCGCCTACGAGGTGCAGCTCGACGTCACCGACGCGCTGGGGGTGAAGAACTGCCAGCCCGCCCGCGCCACGGTGGTGGCGACCCCGGCGCAGAAGCTGCTGGTCGAGATGTTCTGGGACAACGCGAAGACGGACATCGATCTCCACGTGCTGCGGACCCCGACCTCCAAGCTGGGGATGGCGCCGGACGACGCGTACTACGCAAACCCCGCGCCCGAGTGGGGGCAGATCGGCGCCAACGATGATCCGATCTTCATCCGCGATGCGCTCACCGGCTACGGGCCCGAGCTGTTCGGGTACGTCAACCCGATCGACACCACCTACCGGCTGGTCGCCGAGTTCGCCAACGAGCACCTCGATCCGAACCCGAAGAGCAAGGTGACGGTGCGGATCTACTTGTACGGAGTGGTGAAGGGCGAGTTCACCCGCACCCTCGAGAAGGCGGGCAACCGCTGGATCATCGCCGACGTGGCCTGGCCTTCCGGGGACATCACCGCTCAGCCATGAACCGCGCGCAATCCTCCTCGTCCCTCGCTGCGGGCCTGCTCTGGGTGCTGGTGCTCACCGGCTGCCCGCGGGTCGAGCCGGTCAGCGACGCCGGCCGTCCTCCCGAGTGCGTCACCCGCGACCAGTGCGCGGCGGGGAAAATCTGCACCGCCCAGAAGTTCTGCGAGAACTGCGAGTCGTCGGGCCAGTGCCGCACCAAGGAGCTGTGCGAGCCGATGACCCGGCTGTGCGCCCTGCGCGCGGGCTGGGGCGAGAGCTGCACCACCAACGAGCAGTGCCAGGCGGGCAGCTGGTGCAAGCAGGGCCTGTGTCTGGATCGCTCGGAGGTCTCGCTGTGCCCGGGCGGGCTGAAGTCCGAGTGTTCCCAGGGCCAGCGCTGCAACACCGTCACCACCGTCTGCGAGGAAGACCTCGGCTGCTCCGACGACCTCGACTGCGGCGCCGCCGAGACCTGCAACACCGGCAGCCGCTCGTGCGTCCCCCGCTGCACGCTCGAGACCCAGGCCGACGTCTGCGCGCCGGGCGAGAAGTGCGTGGTCCCCAGGTGCGTGCAGTGCGCCAGCGACGCCGAGTGCGGCCCGGGCCTCAAGTGCGACGCCGCCGGCAAGTGCAGCAGCGGCGCGCGCTGCTACACCGACCGCGACTGCAAGGTCCCGCTGATCTGCTTCGCCCAGACCGGCGCCTGCCTGCCCCGGGCGCCGCCGTGCGTGAGCGACGACAACTGCCCCTCCGACCAGCGGTGCGACGTCGGCGCCGGCAAGTGCGTGCCGCGCACCTGTCAGCCCGATCGCTTCGAGCAGAACAACGACCTCCCCAAGGCCTACGGGGTCGCGCCGGGCCGCCACGACAACCTCACCCTCTGCCCGGGCGACGTCGACTGGTACAGCATCACCCTCGCGCGCGGAGACCAGCTGGGGGTCAACCTCGACGCGGATCCGTTCAGCGAGAACAACTTCTCGACGGTGGTGAAGGACGGCACCCGCCGCACCCTCGCCGCCGGGAAGCTGCTGGTCAGCTACGTCGCCTCGGCGCCGCAGAAATATTACGTCGTCGTCAGCACCATCGATCCGTTCCAGCCGTACGACATCAGCTTCCTGCTCTCGCGCGGCACTCCCTGCGACGACGACAGCCACGAGCCGAACGACGAGGGCACCGCGCCGACCTCGTTCAACCTCGGCACCAGCCTCGAGGGCGCGATCTGCCCGCAGGATCAGGACTGGTTCAAGGTCGCGGTGCCCGCCGGCAAGGGGCTGAAGGCTTCGCTGGTCAACTACGACTCGAGCAAGGGGCTGCTGCGGCTGTGCGCCTTCGACGGGATGACGCCGCTGGGCTGTGACGACTCGACCGCGCCGGCGGTGACGATGGCCGAGCCGGCGGTGGGCGGGAAGCAGGTGCTGATCAGAGTCGTCGGCTCGACCGAACGCGCGGCCAATGCGTACACGTTGAAAGTGGAGTTCTTATGATCTCGCTTCCTCGTTGGACCGGCGCGCTGCTCGTCGCTTCGCTGCTCACCCTCGGCGGGTCCGGCTGCTCGTGCGGCCCCAGGCCTCCGGTGATCGCCGACGGCGGGGCTCCCGACGCGGGGCTCGACGCCGGGGAAGTCGACGCGGGCGAGGTCGATGCCGGCCCGCCTCCGGCGCTGAAGATCTTCAAGGTCCTGCCTCCCCGCGGCGGAGCAGCCGGCGGCACCAACGTGCTGCTGCAGGGCAGCGGCTTCATCCGCGACTTCTCGGGCACCGGCAGCCAGGCGAAGAAGGTCACGACCCTGAAGTTCGGCTCGAACTCGGTGATCGACTACCAGATCATCGACGACGAGACGCTCGAGCTGCGCTCGCCGCCCGGGCTCGCCGGCCCGGCCCACGTGGTGATGACCAACCCGCTGGGGACCTTCACCTGCAACAGCTGCTTCACCTACTTCGACGAGCTGGTGGTCAACGGCATCACCCCGAAGGAGGGAACGATCGCCGGCGGCAACGAGGTCACCCTCGACGGCCAGGGCTTCACTCCCGACGTCGAGGTGCTGTTCGGCGTCTTCTCCTCGCCGAAGGTCACCTTCGTCTCGAGCAAGCAGCTCAAGGTCATCGTCCCGCGCGGGCAGGTGGCCGACCTGGTCGACCTCACCGTCTACAACAAGAACGGCGTCGCCAACGCGCGGCGCGTCTACCGGTACTTCGACGAGCTGCGAATCACCGGCGTGGCCCCGCTGACCGGCCCGCTCGCGGGTGGCACCGCGGTCACGCTCACCGGCACCGGCTTCTCCGACGCGACCTCGCTCAAGTTCGGCACCGTGGACGCGACCTCGTTCACCGTCGTCTCCGACACCCAAGTGACCGCGGTCAGCCCGGCCGCCTCCGCACCGGGCGCGGTGGATCTGGTCCTCGTCACTCCCCGCGCCAGCTGGACCGCGAAGAGGGCGTTCACCTACTTCGATCCCACCGGCGC